>JAKEEX010000650.1 GCA_022616315.1 Myxococcaceae bacterium | reverse complement strand
GCATCCGCGGTCGCGCACGGCGGTGGAAGCCCCTCGCCCTGCTCGGAGGGGGCCTGCACCACCGCGTCTCCATGGACCTGCGACACGCGCCACCAGGCCGACACCGGAATGCCCGCGGTGCGTGCGAGCCGGGTGAAGTTCTCCGCCACGGCCTCCGGGCGGTCACCCACCGAGAGGCCGAGGTTGAGAGACGCGAACGGCGCGTCGGACACGCCTCCCGCGCGCGTGGTGAAGCCGTGTGGAACGGGCAGCAGCGAGGCGGTGAGGAGGGGCACGTCCATGCCCCCATGTCACCCGTCCTCGCGTCCGCTCACAAGCCCGTCGTGCTCACGCCACGGATGCCTGCCCGCTCCGGCACGGACGCGTCCGTCACGGGACGGTGAGCGCGCGCAGCAGGGTGCCTCCACCGGGCACCTCCACCCGGAGCAGGACGCTCGCGCCGCTCTTCGCCTCGCGCAGGACCCGCTCGAGGTCCCGCGCGCCGCGCACGGGCTTGCGGTTCGCCTCGATGACCGACATGCCGGAGGCGAGGCCCGCGCGCTCCGCCGCCGAGCCCGGCTTGACGTCCGCGACGAGGGCGCCCTGCTCGCTCATCTCCTGTGCCCTCGCCATGCGCGTGTCCATGTCCCGGAGCGAGATGCCGACGCGGGCGTCACCTGACTCTTCGCCACGTCCACCCCGCGACTCCCCGTCGCCGAGCCGCTCGAAGTCGGGGCGCTTGCCGAGCTTCACGGACACGTCGCGCTTCTCTGCTCCGCGGTAGAGCGTCACGCGGATACTGGTGTCGGGGCGCATCAGGGCGACCGTGCGGGTCAGCTCACGGTCGTCCCCGACCGCCTTCCCGTCCAGGGCGACGATGACGTCCTCCGCCTTGATGCCGGCCTTCGCGGCCGGGCTTTCCTTCTCCACGCGGGCCACGACGGCACCCTTGCTGGCGGGCACGCCCAGAGCCCGGGCCAGCTCCTCGGTCAGGGACTGAGGGCCCACGCCGAGGTAGCCACGCGTGACGCGCCCGTCCTTCTCCAGCTGCGGCAGCAGCGCACGGGCGAGGTTGGAGGGGACCGCGAAGCCCACGCTCGTGCCCCCGCCGATGATGGCGGTGTTGATGCCGATGACCTCGCCACGCAGGTTGAAGAGCGGTCCACCGGAGTTGCCCGGGTTGATGGCGGCGTCGGTCTGGAGGAACTCGTCGTAGTTGCTGGCACCGATCTCGCGGCTGCGGCCGGAGATGATGCCGAGGCTGACGCTCGAGGCCAGGCCGAAGGGATTCCCGATGGCCATCACCCAGTCACCCACGCGCAGTGCATCCGAGTCACCCAGGCGCACCAGCGGGAGCTTCTCCAGCTTTCCCTTCAGCTTCAGGACCGCCACGTCGGTGAGCGGATCCCTCCCGAGCACCTCGGCGTCGAACGACCGGCCGTCGCTCAGGCGCACGCGGATGTCGACGGCGCCCTCCACCACGTGGTTGTTCGTCACCACGAGTCCGCGGGCGTCCACGATGAAGCCGCTGCCCTGCCCCTTCTGGACGCGCTCACGCCCCTGGGGGCCGCCGAAGAACTCCTCGAGGGGGTTCCCACCGCGGGCACGCGCCGGCGAGCGGGACTGGACGTCCACGTTCACCACCGCCGCCTTCACCGAGTCCACGAGCGGTGCGAGTGATGGGAGGGCTTCGGCCGCCTGGGCCGGAGCGCGAAGGGGTTGCTGCTCCGCCGCCAGCCCGGCGACGGGGGCGGAGAGCAAGAGCACGGCGGAGAGAACGGCGGGGATACGACGGGAAGCGCTGGTTCGCATAGGGTCGGACGAGATCACGTGTGTGATGGGGGCCGGCGAAGCCCACAGGCTGACAGCTGCCCCACCCCAACACTCTCCGAGCCGCTTGCTTCCCGTACAGTCCTTCTTCGCTGGGCCGGAGGAGGCTCGAAGGCGATGCAACGGCTGGCGCTGGTGGCCCTGTACTGTGTTCTGGGGGGATGTGGGCCCGGGGTCGACACGGGGCCGGATGGCGGGGCCCGGGGACCCATCTTCGCAGGCCCCCAAGGGGGCCTCTTCGTCCGGGAGTGCGGGGCGCTCGACATCCCGGCAGGTGCCCTGACGGCCGAGGTGGAGATGCACATGGCCCCCGTGTCCTCGGGGATCCCGAAGGCGCCTGGCCGCACGGTCATCGGCCCCGGCTGTCGCATCGCCAGCAGCCCAGGCAACCTCGTCTTCGCGAAGGACATCACCGTCCTGGTCCCGTACCAGGAGGACCTCCTCCCCGCGCCCGGAATCGATCCCTCGGACTTCCTCGTGTTCGGACAGATTGGAACGTCGCCTCCTGCTGCTCTGGATGCGCCCTCCGCCAACACCGCCATCAAGGTCGTCTCCGCCACGACGCGGCGACTTGGCCTCTTCTGGGTGAGCAGCCCGAACGATCCAGTGGTGGGCGAGTTCACGGTGGAGCCCTCCGACATCGTCCTGGGTGTGGGGGACACCGCGCAGCTGACCGTGACGCTCACGGGCCACTCGGGAGAATCGCTCCCGGGAGTCCAGGTGCAGTGGCGCGTCATCCCCTCGCGCGTGGGCAATGTGGATGCAGACGGACTGTTCACGGCCACCGAGCCCGGCACCGCCACGGTGGAAGCGAAGGCGAGCACGCTCACGCGCACCGTGCGCGCGCACGTGTTCGGGACCACGCCGGGGCCGACTTCCTTCGTCCACGACACGCCCTTCCCCGCAGGAAACGATCTGCACGGCGTGGCGCTCGGGCCCGGCGGCGAGCTCCTGGCGGTCGGGAGCAATGGCACCGTGCTCGCCCGGACCGCGGGCCCCGCGGGGACCTGGACGCGCCTCTTCTCGAGCCCGTTCGTCTTGCTGCGCGACGTCGCGGTTGCCGGAGACACGAGCGCCGTCGCCGTGGGCACCCGGGGGACCGAGGGTGTCCTCGTTGCGAGGGCCGCGGGCTCCGGGACACCGACCTTGCGGCGCTTCAACACCTCCGCGCCTCGAGCGGTCTGGTACGACGGCACCCACGGCATGGCGGTGGGGACCGGGAACGACGTCCTGCTCTTCCGGTCCGGCGCGTGGAAGACCGAGTACAGCCCCTCGTTCGAGACGCTCCTCGACGTCGTGGGTGACGGACAGGGGCGCTTCGTGACGGTGGGGAGCCAGGGCTCGCTCTACACCTACGACCCGGTGACGGAGACGTGGGAGGACCTCTACGACCTGCAGCTTGCTGTCCTGCTCACGCGCGCCGTCATCGCGGACGCCTCGGGCACCACGGCGTGGGCCGTGGGAGGAAACCGTCTCTGGCACTTCTCGCTGTCGCGCGTGCAGGAGCCCTGGAAGGCCATCAACCTTCCGGCCACGCCTGCGCTCGAAGTGTTCACCGGGCTCGGCCTCCTGGACGGTGGCGCGAAGGTGCTCGTCGCGGGCGCGGGCGCCGGAGCGGGCCAGCTCCTCACCTTCACCCCGGGCTCACCCGATCCGACGACCGGCACCTGGACGTCGTCCAAGTCGCTGCGCGGACCGCAGGTCCTCCGCGCCGTCGTCGGGCCCGCCTCTGACACCTGGGCCGTGGGCGACTACGGTGCCGTGTGGCACTCGACCGGCGCCGAATTCATCGAGGAGTCGCGTGGCTTCTACGGAGACGTCTGGGACCTCTCGGTCGCGCCCGACGGCACCGTCGTGGCGGCCGTCAACGACTGTCTGGACGCTGCCTGCACCCGCGTGACCGGGCATGTGATGCGCCGCGTGGAGCCGACGCGGTGGGCGCCCATCCTGGACCTGCCGGAGGGAACCGGCGTGCTCTCCGTCCTCGCGCGCTCGGCCACCGACGTCTACGCGGGGACCTCCCAGGGGCTGCGGCACTTCGACGGCGTCCAGTGGGCGAACGCCGGCGGAGGCACCGACACGTTCATCAACGATCTCACCGTCTGCAACGACGAGGTGTGGGCCGTCGGCTCACGCGGAGCCGTCCTCTCAGGTGTCGGAGTGCTCGGCGCCGTCCCACCCTCCACGAGCAGCGACCTGTACGCAGTGAGCTGCACCGGCGCGGCCAACATCTGGGCCGCGGGGAGCGAGGTGCTCCTCGAGAACGGAGCGCCCCGGAAGACGGAGGGCGTGAACCACGCGCCGTGGCTCACCGTTTACACACCGCACGCCGGAGAGGCCTTCGCCTTCGGGGACGCGGACTACGGCGTGTACTGGGACACCGAGAAGCTGCAGATCCTCCAGGACTTCGGTATCCTCCAGGACTTCGGTAGCGTCGTTCCACGCTCCCTGCTGGGGATGTGGGGCTCCTCCATCGACAACCTGTACGCGGTGGGGGCGCTCAAGAGCCCCTTCATCCACGGCGTCGCGCTCCGCTTCGATGGCGCAGGTTGGAGCGTCGTGGACGCGGGTGCGTCGCGCACGGTGTCCTCCGTGGCCGGGACGAGCAACACGAACATATGGCTCGGCACCCTGGGCGGCGGCGTGCTGAGTCCCCTCCCGCCCTGACGCGCCCGGCCCCGGTCACGTGGGCTGATAGACGCGGAAGTCCAGGTCCGGAAACACGCAGGCGTACGCCTCGCGCCGGCAGAGCGCCTCCTCGTCCACGGCCCCTCGTCGCAAGGAGGATTCGAGGGCCCGGAACGCGTCCACGTGGTCCCTCACGCGCCGGGTGGCGTACTCCACCATGGTGCCCGTCTTGAGGATGAACGCCCAGTCGCTGGACTGCGCGAGGAGGAGCTCGCGGGCGGCCTGGTTCAGCGCGCGGCGCTCGAGCGCCGTGGGATGCGGGAAGGCACCTGCCAGCGCAACCATGGCCTCCGCGCAGCCATTCACCTCGCGGTAGACCCAGTCGTTCACGGGGTCCAGCCACATGGCGGAGTAGCCCTCGCGACCCCAGCTGCTCGGCGCTGGCGCGCTCACCTGGTGCTCCGGGAAGGCCTGCAGGTACCGGGGCGGCGTCGTGAGGCGCACCCTGGAGTCCGGCCGCGCGAGTCTCCGCAGGAGCGCCTCGAGGAAGTGCGGCCCCTCGAACCACCAGTGTCCGAACAGCTCCGCGTCGTATGGGGCCACCACGAGCGCGGCGTCCCCCAGCACCGGATGGAGCTCCGCGAGCTGTCGCTCCCTGCTGGCCGCGAAGTGGAGCGCATGCTCCTCGGCCCTCGCCCGTGCCAGCTCCGGCACGTACGGCGCCTTGACCGCGCCAGGGCCCGTGATGCGGTGGTACTTGAAGCCCGTGGCCTTGCGCTCGCCCGTCGGCTGCATCCACGGACGCACGTCCTCGAGTGGCAGTTCCCACCCGATGTCCCGGTAGAACTCCCGGTAGTCCGGATGGCCCGGGTAGCCCGTCTCGGCGCTCCACACCTGGTAGGAGCTCTCCGGATCCCTCCCGAACGCGGCGACCGCTGCGCGGGTGAAGACCGGGGCGTGAACGCCTGCGCGAGGTGGCGGCGTGCCGAAGAGGAGGCCATGGGCCTCCACGAAGAAGAAGCGCAGGTCCTCCCCTGCGAGCACGTCCTCGAGTCCCGGAAAGTAGCCGCACTCCGCGAGCCAGATTCCGCGCGGCCTCCTCCCGAGGGCGCGAGCGTGTGCCATCGCCCCCACCGCCACCTGCGCACGGACGGCCGGCGGCACGTCCTTCATCAACGGCAGGAAGCCGTGGGTTGCGCAGCACGTGAGGAGCTCCAGCCTTCCGGCATCCGCGTGCCGGCGAAAGGCCGTGACGAGGTCGCCGCGGTGGCGCGCGTGGAAGTGCTCGCGCAGGGTTCGGAAGTGCTCGAGGTAGAAGCGGGCCACGAGGTGGAAGGCCGCGTCGCTCCGGGTGCGATGCACCTCCCGCTCGCCGAGCTCACACAGCCGGTCGAGCCTCCGCGCGTACCGCTGCATCAGGAGCGCATCCCCGAGCATGGCGAGCAGCGTCGGCGTCAGCGTCATGGACAGCTGGAACTGGACGCCCTCGTCCGCGAGCCTGTCGAAGACGCCGAGCAGGGGGAGGTACGTCTCCGAGAGCGCCTCGTAGAACCAGTCCTCCTCGAGGAAGTCCTCGAACTCCGGATGGCGGACGAAGGGCAGGTGCGCGTGCAGCACCAGCGCGAGCGATCCGTCCACTCCTTCCCTCCACATGCGCCCCGTGCCGGGCACGTCGTCAGGTGCCTACTTCGGCTCCTCGCCACCGGCGCCGTTTCCGCTGGATGACGGCGGGCGCGGCGGGCGTGCCTTGTGCCATCGCCCGAAGAAGTCCGACGTCACCGGCGGAGCTGGCGCTCCGGAGGGAGCCGGCGCCACCGTCCCGTGTTCATTCGCCCGCGGTGGAGTGGTGACGCGCGGAGCGGTCCACGGGGGCGGCGTCGAGACCGAGCCGACCGGACCCGCAGCAGCTCCCGCTGGAGCTGCACTCTGGCCCGTCCCCACGGGTGACGGCGCGGCGAATCCGGGTGTCTCCACCCGCGTGACCCACAGCTGCGGTGGGCGCACCGGGCCATCCCCGGGCGCGAGAGCGAGCCCCGACACGCTCGGCGCCTCACGTCCACTCGCGACCTCTCCGCTCGAGGCCAGTGCATGCACGCCGCGCGCAGGCAGTGCCTCGCTCGAGGGAAGTGCAAGACCCGGAATGGAGCGCAGGGCCGCCGCGCTCCCGGGAAGGCCGAAGGGCTGACCTGGGCTGCTGGGCACGGCACGCGCCGGCCTCTGGAGCTCGCCGCTCGCGGGCGCACCCGCATGGGCCGCCGGAGGCACCGGGGACGAGGGGAGCCCGCGAGCCGCACGGACCTGCGCGGAGGACGGCATTCGCGCGGACGTGGGCAGCTCCGCCGACCCGGGGAGCAGAGTCCACCGGACAGGATGTCCGGTGAGCCCGTCCGCGGCCTGTCCCCGAAGGCTCCCGGCCGCGGAGGTCTCTCCCGCGTCTCCACGAAGCCGCGCGGCTCCCTCCGCGAGTGGCGTTCCCCAGGGCAGGCGCAGGAACCGGACCTCACCGTCCCCGGCGGGGCCGTCCGGCGGGAGCGTCACTGCTCCGGGAGGCACCGGGAGAGGCTCCGGGACCTCGCCTTCCGCGCGCCACCACAGCTCGACGGCGTAGGTGCCTCCAGGACGCAGCCCCGTGAAGTAGCGCGCTCCGGAGAGCATCACGTCCTCCGCAGCGAGGCGGTTGCCGTCGCGGTCGACGAGCACCGCCTGGAGCCGCGCCTCCGCGCCTGGACGGAACCTGCCCGGCTTCGCCCCAGCGTGGACCTGCCATTGCGCGAAGAGGCTCCACGGGTCCCGTGCGAAGACGCGGAGCTCCGGTGGCGCATGGGACGTCGGAACGCGATGACCGGGTGTCGCGCGGAAGAAGCCCTCGCGCACCGGGGGCGCCCTCGTCGTCCGGAGCAGCCCATTCAGCGCCCTGAGTGTCAGCCGCCTGAGGTGGTGGAGCACATCGAGCCCCTTAGACTGTGCTTCGAAGGACGGTCAACGTGGAGCGTGGGGCGGTGTCACGCGGAGGACCGCCGTGAACATGACACTCGGCCAGCACCCCCGCTAGTCTCGGGCGCCACGTGACCGAGCTCCGACGCCTCCTGCTCCGCACCGACGACGACGTGGACGAGCCAGAGGTGCTCGACGCGGACGATCTGGTCGAGCTCGCCGTGGTGGCGTTGACGGACGACACCGGCACATCCGGTCCGACGAGGCCCTCCAGCCCCATCTGGCCTTCCACACCGGAGGACCTGCAGCCCCTTCCCTCGGTGCTGGAGCCCTGGCTCGCGCAGCTTCTCCAGGGGTACTGCCCAGTGGCCGGAGGCGACAGTGAAAGAGCCGGGAAGTCCGGGGCCGGCGGGCACGCGCCGCTCGGCGGCTTATCCAACAGAGAAGGAAGCTGACAGAAGCCTGCCCCATCTACCTGCTTGCTTTCCAAGGCTCTCGTGCGCTGCTTAGGATGCCCAGGCCGCCGCTCAGGCGGCCCCCCGCGACAGAGCCTCCATGGAGCGACGCGTCCTCATCGTCGAGAGTCAGCAGGATTTCGCCCTCAGCATGGCCTCGGTGCTGCGCGGCGCGGGCTACCAGACGGCCATGGCCCAGAGTGCCGCCGAGGCCCTGCGTGAGCTCGAGAAGCGGCGACCGGACCTGGTCGTCCTGCGCGCGGAGCTGCCGGACCAGAACGGCTTCAACGTCTGCGCGCAGCTCAAGAAGGGACAGGCCGGCGCGAATCTTCGAGTGCTGCTGATGTCCTCCGAGGTGGGCCGCGACGGCCTCAGCCAGCACGCGGCGAGCCCGTCCGCGGCGGACGGCTACCTCGCCATCCCGTTCGAGATGGGAGATCTGACCCAGATGACGCAGGACATCCTCCCGGCGGTCGCGGCGCAGGAGCTGGAGGACTCCCTGGACAACGCGCTCCTGGGGAACGGTCCGCAGCAGCCCGCCCCCGTCCCCCCGCCGCTCCCGGCGCCGAGCGCACCTGCAGGCGGCCCTCCCCGCCTCCCGCGCCGCGAGCGCCGCAGCGCCATCACCGAGGAGGACCGCGCCTTCCTGGAGCGCGCGTTCCAGTCCATCGCGGAGCGCAAGGCCGAGCTCCTGGCCGAGTCCCGCCAGCTGCGGCGCGCGCCCGCGCGCCCCGAGCTGAAGGGAACGCCGGAAGGGAAGATCCAGCTCCTGCGCGACGAGCTCAAGCTGCGCGAGGCGCAGGTGGCACGCATCGCGGAGATCTGGAGCGTCCGCGAGCGCGAGCTCCTCACCGTCGAGGACCGCCTCCACGACAAGGACGTGGAGGTGCAGGGCTTCAAGATGCAGGTGGAGGACATGCAGCGGCGGCTGCTCGAGGCGAAGGCCGCCGCAGAGCAGCGGGAGCGTGAGCACGGCGCCGCCATCCAGGAGCTGCTGGAGCAGAAGTTCGTGGGCGAGAAGGAGGTCATCGAGACCGTCTCCGCCAAGGAGAAGGAGCTCTACACGCTCCGCCGCGAGCTCACCCAGCGCGAGGAGGAGCTCACGCAGAAGTCCGCGGAGCTCGACGACCAGCGCCAGGCCCACGAGCAGCTGGAGAAGCAGCTCCAGGTCCACGTGCTAGAGTCCGAGGTCCGCGAGAAGTCCCTGAACGAGACGGTGCAGGCCCGGGAGCAGGAGCTGGCCGCCACGCGCGAGGAGCTCACGCACGCCCAGGAGCAGCTGTCCGCCACCGTCGCGGAGCATGACGCGCGCGACGCGCAGCTGAGCGGGGAGCTCTCCGCCATCCAGGAGACGCTCGAGCAGGCCCGGGCGGAGCGCGAGGCCACGGTGCGGGGCCTCGAGGAGCAGCTCTCCGCCGCGGCCAGCCGCGAGGAGTCCGCGGCCCAGGCCTTCGACCGCCTCTTCCAGGAGCGCAAGTCGCTGGAGGCGACGCTCAGCGCGCAGATCGCAGAGCTGGAGCAGGAAGTCTCCTCCATCCAGGGAGAGCGGGACTCGCTGCGGCTCGAGCTGGAGGGAACGCGCCAGGCGCTCGAGGAGCGGACAGGCGAGCTGTCCCAGAAGTGCGCGGCACTCGAGCGCGAGCTCTCCGACACGCTCGCGCGCAACGAGCGGAGCGAGGCGGACCTCAACGCCACCATCCAGCAGCACCTCGAGCGCATCGGCGAGCTCGAGGGCGAGGTGGAGGCGGCGCGGGCCCACCTGGCCGACCGCGAGGCGGAGCTCCAGGAGGAGCTCTCCGCGCTCGGGGAGGCGGCGCAGGAGCGCGAGGTCGAGCTGTCCGGCCAGCTCGACGCGGCCTCGGAGCGCGAGCATTCGCTCACGCAGCGGGTGGAGGGACTCGAGGAGGGCGTGGCGAAGCGCGAGGCGCGCATCGGGGAGCTCTCCGGCGAGCTGGACTTCACGCGCCAGACTCTCACGGACACGCAGGAGCGCCTCGCCCACACCGAGGAAGCGCTCTCCACCACCCGGGGCGAGCTGGAGGCCACCGGGGAGCGCCTTGGCGAGGCCGAGTCCACGCTCGCCTCCACGCGCGAAGAGCTCCAGGCCGCGAGCAGCGAGCTTCGGACCACCCACCAGACGCTCCAGCACTCGGAGGAGGTGCGCGAGTCGCTGGAGTCCCACCTCGGGGAGCTCAAGACCGAGCTCGGCACCCGCGTGGCCGAGCTCACCCAGGCGACGGGCCAGCTGGCGCAGCTGGAGAACCTGCACCACGACCTGGAGGAGCGCCTCGCCGCGCAGGCGCACGAGACCCAGCGCCGCGAGCACCTGCTTCGCGCGGACCTGGAGGCCCAGTCCAAGGAGCTCGCGGACTCGCAAGGAAGGCTCGCCGCCGTCACCCAGGAGCGGCAGCGCCAGGTGGACGCCCTCCAGCGCGAGGTGCACACCCGCACCGAGCAGCTCAAGCAGACCGACGCGCGCCTCAAGGCCACGGTGGAGGACGCACGCCGGAGGCTCGAGGAGCTCAACCAGCGC
This sequence comes from Myxococcaceae bacterium, assembly GCA_022616315.1. Classification (GTDB taxonomy): domain Bacteria; phylum Myxococcota; class Myxococcia; order Myxococcales; family Myxococcaceae; genus JAKEEX01. The sequence continues at coordinate 5,774 of JAKEEX010000650.1, read as the reverse complement.
ACGGCCAGGGCGCAGGCCGAGCTCGAGGCCGCACGTCGCCTCGTGACGGAGCGTGACGAGCAGCTCGCCGCAGCCAGCAGCGCCCAGGCGCAGCTCCAGACCGAGCGCGAGGAGGCGCGGACGCAGGCACAGCGGGCGCGTGCCCAGCTCCAGGAGGCCGCGCGTACGCAGCAGGCGACCCAGGGAGAGCAGCGGCGCGCCCTGGAGGAGCTCACCACGCGCCTGCAGCGCACCGAGCAGCGGCTCGCCCAGATGACGCAGGAGGCGCAGGGGCGCGCCACCGAGCACGACGCGCGGCTGAAGGAGGCACAGGCCCTCCTCGCCGCACGCGCCAAGAAGGTCCAGGAGATGGAGCTGGCCGTGGAGTCCAGCCACGTGGCCCGCGTGCGCGCCGAGAAGGAGCTCGCCGCACGCGCCGCTGCCGCCGACGCCAGGGCCGGCGAGGCCGCGGCGCGCCTCGCCGCCTCCGTCAAGGACCGCAAGGAGGGTGAGACGCGGCTGCAGCGGGAGATGGAGGAGCTCACCGCCAAGCAGCGGGCGGAGCTCGAGCGGCGCGAAGCGGTGAAGGCCCAGGAGGTGGCCCGGCTGCAGGCTGCGCTCCAGGAGAAGAGCAAGCAGCTGAAGGTGGTGGAGCTCGAGCTCCAGCGCTACAAGACGAAGCCCGCGGGAGCTCCCGCCGTGGCGCGGCCCGCGGTCTCCCGTCCCACCCCACCACCGGTGGAGGTCCGGGCGGAGGCTCCGCGCCCCGGAGTCGCTGCCCCCGTTGCCCGGCCGCCGGTGCGCACCGAGCCACCCGGCCTCCGCCCTGCGTCCGGAGCTCCGGCACGCCCCGCCGCCGCTCCGGCACGTCTCCCGCCGCCCCCGGCCGCATCAGGGAGTGCAGGGGCCGCGTCCCAGGGCGAGGAGGACGCCTGGACGAAGCTCCTCGACACGCTCGACTCGGGCTCGAGCTGACCGGGGACAGGGAGGGGGCTGTCCGCGGGTTTCAGCGGCGGCGCGCCAGGCGCATCACGTCCCGGAGGTCCACCCGGGCCACGACCGCGCGAAGCGACACCGCCTGCCCCGGGGCGCCGCTCTGCGCGGCCTTCCACCCCGTCCTGAGCACGCGGAAGAACGCGAAGGCGAGCGCCAGCAGGAACCCTCCCGGGACCAGCACCACCAACACCGTCAGCGCCACTTTCGCCCACGCACCCATGCGTCGCATCGCCTCCAGGACGGGGAAATGCACGCTGCGTGCCGGATGGGAACGAAACTACCCACCGAGGGAAATCAGGTGCTTACGGCCCGAATGTGGCGTGCACGACACCCGCAACCCATGCAAGTCTGGCATTTTTGCCGCAGTCCCCCGACAGAGCTTCCGTGAGCGTGAGCGTGATGAAGGAGACGGTTCAGGGCTTCGGCGGTGTGGAGGACGCGTCGGCACGCCTGGAGGCCGCGGGCTACCTGGCCTCGCGGGAGATCGCGACCGTGGCCTTCCTGGCGGACCGCATGGGGAAGCCGGTCCTGGTGGAGGGGCCTGCGGGCGTGGGGAAGACCGAGTTCGCCCTCGCGCTCGGCCGCGCCCTGGACCGCGAGCTCGTCCGGCTGCAGTGCTACGAGGGGCTCGACGAGGCCAAGGCCCTCTACGAGTGGGAGTACGCCAAGCAGCTGCTCTACACCCAGCTCCTGAAGGACACGATTGGTGAGCTGACCCGGGGTGCCCGGTCGCTCGAGGACGCCGCTGAGCGTGTCAGCCAGAGTGACGCGGTCTTCTTCTCCGAGCGATTCCTCCTGCCGCGCCCTCTCCTGCGTGCGCTGCGGTCCGAGCGCCCGGCGCTCCTGCTCCTGGACGAGGTTGACAAGGCGGACCCGGAGTTCGAGGCCTTCCTGCTGGAGATGCTGCAGGACAACGCCGTGACGGTGCCGGAGCTGGGCACCTTCCGGGCACGCCACGTTCCTCGGGTGGTCCTCACGTCCAACAATGCGCGTGAGCTCTCGGACGCGCTCAAGCGGCGCTGCCTCCACCTCCACATCGACTTCCCGACCCGGGAGCGCGAGCTGCGAATCGTCCGAAGCCGACTTCCGGACGTGCCCGAGGCGCTCGCCCGTCAGGTGGTGGAGGCGGTGGGCCGCATCCGCGAGCTGGACCTGAAGAAGGCACCGAGCATCTCGGAGACGCTGGACTGGGCGCAGGCGCTCGCCCTGCTCAACGCGGACACCCTCTCTCCCGAGCTGGTGGGTGCCACGCTCAACATCGTGCTCAAGCACGAAGGCGACGTGGAGAAGGCCCGCTCCCAGCTCGCGCAGCTCGCACGGGCATGAGCGCGCAGCTCGACGACCGGTTCGTGCTCCTGCGCCCCTTCGAGGAGATGGAGCTCGCGCTCGTGCGGGAGGCGCTCCGCACGCCGTCCTTCGTGGACGCGCGGGAGGAGGCGCTGGTGCGCACCGCGCTGGGGCTCGCGCGGCTGGGCCCCGTCCACCACGCGGGCCGGGACGTGGAGGTGGGCACCGCGCTCACGCCCTTCCGCGAGGACGTGCGGCGCCGCCTCACGCCGGTGCTGCTCGGCCGCACGCCGCCCACGCGCAGGGCGCTCCTGCCACACTTAGGACCCCTGCGCGACGCGACGCTGCGCACGCGCTCGGCGCTCCTGGCACGCCACGCGGACGCGCTGCCGCCCGAGGCCCTCGACCGGGAGGTGCGGGAGAAGAAGCTGGTCCTCGTGCTCGGCGGAGGTGGGGGGACGGCGTTCGTCTACATCGGCGTGATGGCCCTGCTGGATGCGCTGGGTGTGCGGCCCGCGCTGCTGGTGGGCGCCTCGATGGGGGCCATCCTCGCCCTGTTCCGCTCGCGCCTGACGCGGTTCGATCAGGCCGGGCTCGTCAACATCGTCCGGACGCTCTCCTGGCCCCGCCTCTTCCGTGCGTTCTCCATGGAGAGCCGCTACGCCCTCCCGGGCGCCTTGCGCCTCTTTCTGCGCGCTGGCATCGGCCGCTACTTCGAGGGGGGAGCCGACACGGCGGGCATGCGGCTGAAGGACCTTCCCGTGCCCACGCTCGTCACGGTGGGTGCGGTGCGCCGCGGCGCCCTTCCACGCCCACTCGAAGCCTACGGGCGCCTGGGGGCACCCGGACGCGCTGCCGAAGGCGACGGCCTGTGGCGGACCCACCGCTTCGGTGCGGCGCTGGCGGCGCTCCGGGAGCTGACCTCGCGACCCGACGTCCTCGCGCAGGTGACGCTGGGCGCGGACGACGCCACCGCCGAGTTCGACGCCGTGGACGCGGCCGGCTTCTCCTCCTCGCTTCCGGGCGTCGTGCACTACGACGTGCTGCGGGAGGACGCACGCATGCACGGCCTCCTCGGGGACCTCCTCGCCTCCCGTGGGCTCTTCCGCCTGGTGGACGGCGGCCTCGTGGACAACGTCCCCGCCCGGGAGGCGTGGCGCGCGGTGCAGCGCGGGAGGGTGGGCACACGCAACGTCTTCATCCTCGCGCTCGACGGCTTCGCGCCGAGGTTGACGACGCCGCTGTGGCTCCCGCTCCAGCGCGTTGCCGCGGCCAACGTGGAGCGCAACCTCCCCTACGCCCACCTGCTGCACCGCTTCAAGCGCACCCTCTCTCCGCTCGACGTGGTGCCCTCGGTGGAGCTCCTGCTGAAGGCCATGGAGCTGGGGCGGCGTCAGCTCGACGGCGCGCTTCCGCTCCTCACGCGCATGGTCGCACCGCTACCCCCCATTCCGGTGGTGGCCGGCTTTGACAGCCCCGGCACGGTGTGAAATCACCGCGCCCGAGCCGGCACCCCGCTGCCCACCCTCCAGAGGTCCGCCCATGAGCTCCACCTCCTCGCAGGTGCTCCGCGCAGACGCCATCTGGCTGGACGGGAAGTTCATCCCCTGGGACGAGGGCCAGGTGCCGCTGATGACCCACGCGCTCCATTACGGGCTCGGCGTGTTCGAGGGCATCCGCGCCTACCGGACGGCGGACGGGCGGCTCGCCATCTTCCGCCTGCGCGAGCACATCCGCCGCATGCTGGACTCCGCGCACATCGTGCAGCTCCACGTGCCCTACAGCGAGGAGCAGCTGATGGACGCGTGCGTGGAGCTCCTGCGGCGTCAGCGGGATCGCTTCGGCAACGGCGCCTACCTGCGGCCCATCGCCTTCATGGGGGACGGCGCCATGGGACTCGGTGCCGTGAACCCCACGCGCGTGGCGGTGACCGCGTGGGACTGGGGCGCCTACCTGGGCGAGAAGGGCCTGCGCGAGGGCATCCGCGCCAAGGTGAGCAGCTTCACGCGCATGCACGTCAACGTGAACATGGTCCGCGGGAAGATCACCGGCCAGTACGTCAACTCCATCCTCGCCAAGCGCGAGGCGGTGATGGCGGGCTACGACGAGGCCATCCTGCTGGACATCTCCGGCTTCGTCGCGGAGGCGTCCGGGGAGAACGTCTTCCTGGTGAGCAAGCAGGGCACCATCAAGACCCCGCCCCTCTCCTCCCCCGTGCTGGCGGGCATCACCCGGGACACGGTCATCCGGCTCCTGCGCGAGTCCGGCCGGGCCGTCGAGGAGGTCACGTTCACCCGCGACGCCATGTACATCGCGGAGGAGGTGTTCTTCACCGGCACCGCGGCGGAGATTACCCCCGTGCGCGAGGTGGACGACCGCCAGGTGGGGACCGGCCGGCCGGGAGAGATCTGCCGCTTCGTCCAGGACGCCTACTTCCGCACCGTGAGGGGAAGCGACCCCCGCACCGCCGACTGGCTCACCGAGGTCTGAACCGGCCCACCCCCAAGCCTGCCGCGCGGCCGCGGGGCCATTAGAAGCCGTTTTGGGGTTGTGAGAAGCGTGCGGAATTTCTACAGTTTCCGCCCCGTTTGCCCCCGACATGCGGGCCACGGCGCTGGCCTTGGGCGCAGAGGAGACGTCCGTCCGTGAAGGAACGGTATCAGGAGCTTGAAGAGAAGACGGCGAAGCTGCGCGACTTCCTGCAGCGGTTCCCCGCTCCGGCGCGGGAGTTCCAGCAGGTGTTCGAGATGTCGTGGATCTATCACGACGCAGCCCTGGAGGGCGTCGTCTACACGCCGCAGGAGCTCCAGGCAGCGCTCGCCCCCACCGGCGCGCCCACCGAGGCGTCCCTGATGCCCGTGGTGCTGGAGATCCGGAACCAGAAGGCGGCGTGTGATTTCATCCGCCAGGAGGCTGCGGCCGGCGGCAGGAAGGCGAGCCAGATCCCGCTCACCTCCATCAGGCGCATGCACGACCTGTTCTGCGGCAACACGCCGGAGGCGCAGGCGGCGCGTGCAGCCATCGAGCGGCGCGAGAAGAGCGAGAAGGAGCTCGCCAGGGAGCGCGACCGGAGCGGCTTCCGCAAGGACATGCCGCTGCACCGCACCTACTTCCACGACATCGCGCAGCCATCCAAGATCCAGGGCATGCTCGAGAAGCTCGTGGACTACACGGCCTCCGCCGAGTTCCGCGAGCTCCATCCCATCAAGCAGGCGGCGACGGTCCAGCACATGTTCCTGCAGGTGTTCCCGTTCACGGAGCACAGCGGGAAGGTGGGCCGGATGATGACGAACCTCGTCCTCCTGAGGCACGGCTACATGCCGTGCATCATCCACTCCATCGACCGCCAGCGCTACTACGAGTCCTTCCGCGGCACGGCGAGCAACTTCCGGACGCTGCTGATGGAGCAGATGGAGAACTCGCTCGACAACGCGCTGAAGTACTTCCAGGAGCACGCCCGCCGCCAGCGCTCGGCGGGCTAGCCACCGCCCGGTCCGTGGGTCCTGCAACGG
>JAKEEX010000649.1 GCA_022616315.1 Myxococcaceae bacterium | reverse complement strand
GAGGGCTACGAGGGTTCGCTCCGATTGGCGCTGGCACTCGTGGAGTGCGAGCCCGAGTTCGTGGGCTTCGCGCTCGAGGACACGCCCGCCGAGCCCGTACCCTTCGTCGCCGGCGACTCGGGGCGCGTGGTGGTCCAGTTCACCGACGTGCGCGGCGCTGACCTGGCGCTGGAAGGGACTGCGTTCCTGGCAGTCCTGCGGGAACTGAACCGCGACCTGCCCGCCCACCTGCGCTCGCGCTGGGGCGCCTGGACGCGCCTACACGCGGGGCGCGCGGTCTTCGCGCACGTGGGCCTGGACCTGCCGCTGCAGCTGTCCGTGCATCCGGAGGACCGCGAAGGCGTGTGGCGCGAGATCGAGGGACCGCGCGCTCCGGGAGAGGAGGTGCTCGTGCGCGTGGCCGTGGGCCCGCCCGCCCCGGTGGCGCGCGGGCTCGTGCAGGGGGTCGGGCGCACTTTCAGCGACGCCGTGCCACGGGGAGCACGGCTGCGAGCTCTGGCCCCGCATGGAGCCCAGGCTTTCGCGCGTTGGATCGAGGAGGACGGAGCCTTCGAGTGCCCGCTCTGGCGGGAGTTCAGTCCGGACGAGCTGGCCGGCACGTGGACCCTGGAGCTCTGTGGCAGCGGGGGTCCGCTGCTCACGCTGGGAGTGACGCCGACCCTCGATGAGCAGGACGGCGCCCTCGACTTCGGGAACCTCACCTTTGCGCCTCCCTCAGATCTCGTGCGCGTGTGCGTCCTGGGCGGAGGCCGGCCCACCGACGATGCGATGGTGGAGGTCGAGGGCTCGCCCTCCTGGATCTGGTGCGCAGAGGGGGGGCGGTGCGCCCTGAACGGCTCTCCCCGGTCGCTGCCCATCTCGATCCGCGGGACGCACCGGGACTGGCTGCCCAGCGTCTGGACGGAGGTGCGCGAGGCGGGTAGCGAGCACACCCTGGAGCTGCGAGCGGGCGGCGCGCTCGAGGGGCGGGTGCTGCTCCAGGCGGGCGGAAGCCCGGACGACTTCGAGCTCGCGCTCTGGTTCGAGTCCGCGCCGGAGGAGCCCGAACAGGCCGAGCTGCTCGAGGACGGCCGCTTCCGCTTCGGGCCCTGCGAGCCGGGGCGCGCGACGCTCGTGATCTCCTATGGCGACGTGGCGGTGCACGAGCAGGCCGGGGTCGAGCTGCACGCTGGCGAGACCACCGAGCTCGGAACGCTCGACCTGCGCGGCGCACCTCGTGCGCTCCCCCATCGTCATCGGGAAGTCGATGCTCTTCCGCAGCCGCGACCTCG
>JAKEEX010000648.1 GCA_022616315.1 Myxococcaceae bacterium | reverse complement strand
TCCGGACGGCCCACCGTCTCACGCACCAGCTCGGCGAGCGCGCGGATGCGGATCTCCTGTCCCGCGCCGACGTTGATCGTCAGGCCCGAGAGGCCCTCCACCACGCCTGCGCGCGCGAGGGCCGCCGCGGTGTCGTAGACGTGGGTCAGGTCCCGCGTCTGTGTCCCGTCTCCGAAGATGACGAGGGACCGTCCGTTCAGCGCACGAACCAGGAAGCGCGGGATGACCTCGCCCGAGTCCCCCTCGTGGTGGGACCGGGGGCCATACGCGTTAAAGGGCCGAAGCACCACGGCATCGAAGCCGTGGCAGCGGTGGAAGGCCCTGGCGTAGCACTCCCCGGCCAGCTTGCTCGCGCCATAGACGGTGTGCGGGTCCGTCGGGTGGTCCTCCGCCATGGGGACGGCGCGGGCCGTGCCGTACACCTCCGAGGACGACACGTGCACCACGCGACGCACGCGGGCCCGGCGCGCCTCGGTGAGCAGCACGAGAGTCCCCCGGCCGTTCACGTCCGCGTTCTCGAGGGGCGAGTGCAGGGAGTGGCGTACGCCCAGGCACGCGAGGTGGAAGACGACGTCCGTGCCGGGAAGCACGCGCGAGAGCTTCTCGGCGTCGCGGACGTCGCCGTGGACGAAGCGGGGCGCCGCACCCACCTCGTCCGCGCAGCCAGCGAGGTTCTCGCGGGTTCCGGTGGCGAGGTTGTCGTAGACCGTCACCTCTGCTCCGCTGCGGAGCAGCACGCGCACCAGCGACGAGCCGATGAAGCCAGCGCCGCCGGTCACGACGGCCTTGACGCCGGCCAGCCCAACCACGGCGGGAAGTGGCAAGGGGCTCATGGTCACCTCAGCCCGCCCGCCTCTGTCCGGACAGCTCCTCGCAGGCATCCCGCGTGGCCTCAATCACCTCGTCGGCCTGCGCGTCCGTCAGCTCCGGGTACATGGGAAGGGACAGCTGGGTGCGTGCGAGCTTCTCGGTGACCGGCAACGCTCCGGCACGCAAGTCCAGGTGTGCGTAGGCGGGTTGCAGGTGGACGGGGCGCGGGTAGTGCACGCCGGTCTGCACGCCCCTGCGCTCCAGGGCCGCACGCAGCTCGTCCCGCCGCTCGTGGAAGACGGCGAAGAGGTGCCAGATGGGCTCGGCCCAGGCATGCCGCTGTGGAAGGGTGAGTCCTGGCGCCTCGCCGAGGCCCGCCAGGTAGCGCGCGGCGATGGCGCGTCGGCGCGCGTTCCATTGCTCCAGGCGCTTCAGCTTGACGGAGAGGACCGCTCCCTGGATGCCGTCCATCCTCCAGTTGAAGCCGAGCTCCACGTGGTTGTGGCGGCCCTCCTGCGCATGGTCCCGGAGCCGGCGCGCACGCGCGGCCATGCCGGCGTCGTCCGTCAGCAGCGCTCCGCCCTCTCCGCAGGCGCCCAGGTTCTTGCCCGGGTAGAAGCTCGTCGCGTTCACCGTTCCGAGCGTTCCCGCCCTCCTTCCCCGGTAGAGAGCGCCGAGCGCCTGCGCGTTGTCCTCGATGACCGCGATGTTGCGTCGGCGTGCGAGGTCCAGGATGGGGTCGAGGTCCACCGGGTGTCCGTAGAGGTGCACCGGAACGATGGCGCGCGTGCGGGGTGTCAGGGCCCGCTCCAGGAGGGCCGGGTCCATCCCTGAGGTGGAGGGGTCCACGTCCACGAAGACGGGCCTGGCCCCCACGTAGCTCACCGCCCACACGGTGGAGATCCACGTGTGCGCCACCGTCACCACGTCATCTCCTGGTCCTACGTCTGCGCAGAGCAGCGCGGCGTGCAGCGCGGACGTCCCCGTGTTGAGGGCCACCACCTCACGGACGCCGAGGTAGGCCGCGAGCTCCTTCTCGAAGGCGGCCACCGCCGGGCCGTTGGCAAAGCCTTGGGTGTCCAGGACCGTGCCGATGGACTCGAGGAGCTCCGCGCGCAGGGTGGCGGTTTGCTCACGGAGCGACAGGAAGGGGACGGACATCGGAGGGCCTCATGCGGGGGGAGGGTGCAGGAAGATGCGCACGGTCCGTGGAGCCGCGAAGGCTCGAGACGGGACACCAGCGCCCGTCCTGCTCGAGCGAGCTCTGAGCGGCGGCGAGGACCCGGACAACGTCCAGCCCCACCTGCGCGCTGCTGAGCGGCTCCCGGCCCTCCCGGATGGACGCCGCGAAGTCCTGCACGGCGAGCGAGAGGGCCTCGGTCCCGTCGAGGTGCGGCGACCAGATGTCGCCGCTGCGATAGGACACGAGCGCCTTGTGGCGCTGCTCGACGTCGCTCTGGACGCGCCGGATGTCCACACCGCGGTCGAAGACCTTGACCTTCTCCATCTGCTCGAGGTCGTCGTAGATGACCATGCGCCGGCTGCCGCCAATCATCATCCGGCGGACCTTCACGGGGGCCAGCCAGCTGAAGTGGAAGTGCGCCACCAGGTTGCCCTCGTATCGGAGCGACACGTGGGCGAGGTTCTCCGGAGCGCCCTCCACGTGACGGACTCCGAAGGCCGACACCTCCCGCGGCAGCTTGCCGAGCACGTGCTGCGCGATGGAGAGGTCGTGCGGCGCGAGGTCCCACAGGACGTTGTCGCTCGCGTGGAAGAGCCCGAGGTTGACGCGCACCGAGTCGAAGTACATCACCTCCCCCATCTCACCGGATGCGAACAGCTCGCGGATCTTCCGCACCGCGGGCGTGTAGAGGAACGTGTGGTCCACCAGGAGTCGCAGGTTGCGCTCCCTGGCCAGCGCCGCCAGCTCCTCGGCTTCCTTCACCGTGGCCACCAGCGGCTTCTCCACCCAGAGGTGCTTTCCCGCGCGGAGGACGGCCTCGGCGAGGTGACGGTGGGTCGGGAGGGGCGTCGCGATGGCCACCGCGTGAACCGTGGGGTCCGCCAGCACCTCCGTGAGCTGGGACGTGACGCGCGCCACGCGGAACTTCCTCGCGACGTCCTCGAGCCTCTTCGCGTCGAGGTCGCACGCGTAGGCAACCTCCAGCCCCGGCGCGGTGCTGAAGTTCCGGATGAGGTTGGGGCCCCAGTATCCACAGCCAATCACGGCGACCCGCAGGGGTTCATGCATGCGCGGCAGGGTGTGACCGGGTGCCCGAGCGGGCAATGTGCACCCGGGGTGCGTGTAGGCGTTGCGCGCGTGGCTGTGCGACAGCCGTCGCGAGGTCGGACGTGACGAGGAACTTGCAATCGAGCAGGCCGTCGAGGTGACGAACGAGGCGCTTTCGCGGATTCTCTCCAGCTCCTCCAAGCACCATGAACGACCTCGTCCTCTTCCCATTCAACGGCAACGCAAGGGAGGCCCTGGCGGTCATCGACGCAATCAACCGCGTGCGGCCCACGTGGAAAGTGCTCGGCTTCGTGGATGACGATCCCGCGCTCGCGGGAAGGGAGCTCTACGGTCACCGCGTGCTGGGTGGGAGTCGGTGCCTGAACGAATTTCCGGAGGCCAGGGTGCTGGCGGTGCCGGGGCGACCGGAGAGCTACGCCTCGCGGGACGGCGTCATCCGGAAGCTGGCGCTCCCGCCGGAACGGTTTGCCACCCTCGTGCATCCGTCCGCGGAGGTCGGCCCTGGCTCCGTGCTCGGCCACAACACGCTGGTGATGGCCGGCGTCGTCATCACGGTCGACGTGGTCATCGGGAACCACTGCGTCGTCCTGCCGAACACCGTCATCTCGCACGACGTCCGCGTCGGGGACTTCTGCCTGATTGGCTCCAACGTCTCCTTCTCCGGCGGCGTGCAGGTGGAGCCGCAGTGCTACATCGGGACCGGGGCGCGCATCCTCCAGGGCGTCACGATTGGCACGAGGACCCTGGTGGGGCTGGGCACGGTGGTGCTCGGCTCGACGGCGCCGGGGTGCGCGGTCGTCGGCAATCCCGGGCGGGTCATCCGGAATCGGTTCCTTGGATGACACTGAGGAGCGTCCCGCGGTTCATCCCCGGGCGAACGGGACGCGGCCCCGCGTTCATGCGCGGGGTGGCTGCTTGACAGCCCTCGTGGAGCGAACGGAATAGGCGCGTTGGGCCTCTTGTGGGGGTTGGACACCGCCATGATCCACGTCGAGGGGCTGACCAAGTACTACGGCGCGCACGCGGCCATCCGGGACCTGGCCTTCACCATCACCAAGGGGGAGGTCGTCGGGTTCCTCGGGCTGAATGGCGCGGGGAAGACGACGACGCTCAAGGTGCTCGGGTGCGTGCTGCTCCCCACGAGCGGGCGCGTGCGCATCGAAGGGTTTGACGTCGTGGAGAACCCCCACGACATCCGCCGCCGCATCGGCTTCCTGCCGGACACCCCGCCCATCTACGAGGAGATGACGGTGGGGGACTACCTCTCCTTCGTGGCCCAGCTGCGCGGCGTTCCGCGCTCGCAGGCCCGCGCGCGGGTGGAGGAGGCGGAGGAGCGCACCGCGCTCGGGGAGGTGGACAGGGTCCCCATTCGTGCGCTGAGCCACGGCTTCCGGCAGCGGGTGGGCGTGGCGCAGGCGCTCGTCCACAGGCCGGCGCTGCTCGTCCTGGACGAGCCATCGAGCGGGCTGGACCCTGCGCAGATCGTCGAGATGCGCTCCCTCCTCCGCGGCCTCCGCGGCGAGCACACCGTGCTCGTCTCCAGCCACATCCTCTCGGAGATCTCCCAGACGTGTGACCGGCTCCTGGTCATCCAGGCCGGGAAGCTGGTGGCGCAGGGGACGGAGGAGGAGCTCGCGCAGCGCCTCGGAGGTGGGGGCTTCGTCTCGCTGGACGTGGTCGGTCCGGCGGCGCCGGCGGTGGCGCTGCTCTCCGCGGTGCCCGGAGTGCTCCAGGTGACGGTCCAGCGCGAGGAGGAGGGGGTGACGACGCTGCGGGTGGACGCTCCGGCGGAGCTACGCCCCGTCATCGCGCGCGCGCTGGTGATGGGAGGGGTGGAGCTCCTGCGCCTGGAGCGGGGCACCGAGCAGCTCGAGTCCATCTTCCTGAAGCTCACGCACGGAAGGGAGGCGGCATGACGCGGGTCCTCCTCATCGCGCGACGTGAGCTGTCCGGCTACCTGCGCACGCTGAGCGGCTACGTCATCATCGCCGTCGTGCTCGCCGTGACGGGGCTGCTCTTCAACGTGGAGGCGGTCAACCGGGTCCAGCTGTCGGGGCAGCTGCTCGAGCGCTTCTTCTACCTCGCGAGCGGCACGGTCATGGTGGCCTCCGTCTTCATCTCCATGCGGCTGCTCGCCGAGGAGCGGCAGGCGGGGACGCTCGCGCTCCTGTACAGCTCGCCGGTGCGCGACGCGGAGATCGTCGCGGGCAAGTTCCTGTCCGCGCTCGCGTTCCTGGCGCTCCTGCTCGCGTGCACCGTCTTCATGCCGGCGCTCGTCCTGCTCAACGGCAAGGTGTCCTACGGGCACGTGGGCGTCGGCTACCTGGGGCTCCTTCTGCTCGGCAGCGCGTGCCTGGCCGTGGGCACGCTGGGCAGCGCGCTGAGCCGCACGCAGGTGCTGGCCGGCATCGTGTCCGGATGTCTGGTGGTGGTGCTGCTCCTGTGCTGGCTGCTCGCGCGCGTCACCGAGGCGCCGCTGTCGGACGTGTTCGGCGCGCTGGCGCTGCACGGACACCACTTCCAGGCCTTCATGTCCGGGCTCGTCCACACACGGGACGTCGTCTACTACCTCGCGGTCACCTTCGCGGCGCTGTTCGCCGCCACGCGGGTGCTCGAGGCGCGGAGGTGGCGATGAGTGGCGCGATGTGCTCGGCCCTCTTCGCCCTGGGCTGCGCGGCCCTCTTCGTCGGCGAGCGGGTGCTCGGCGCGGGCGCGGGGCGCGTGGGCTTCAGCGGCGCGGGGGCGCTGATGGTCGCGTGCTCCCTGGCCTGGCGCTCCGTGCGGTGGGCGCGCGCGGAGGGCGAGCGGCGGCGGGTGGAGAGGGCGGCGCTGGTGCTGTTCATGCTCGGCGCCCTCGGGCTCGGACTGTACGCCGTGCGCGCCGCGGTGCCGGCGCTCGCGGAGGACTGGCCGCGCCTCTCCGTGGGCCTCGCGGTGCTGTGGCCCACGCTGGTGCTGGCGTCGCTCGTGCCCCTGCTGCTCGTGGAGCTCTCCGCGGCATCCATGGCGCGTGCGCCGGTGGTGGAGGCAGGGCGGGTGATGGCGGCGCTGAGGGCGGGCCTGGGGATGGCGTCGGTGCTCGTCACCTGCAGCAGCGTCCTCTACGTCGCCAGCACGCGCGACGCGGTTGCGGACTTCTCCTACTTCCGCACGGCCCGCCCGGGCGAGTCCACGCGGAAGCTCGTGCGTGCCCTCAACGAGCCCGTCGAGGCGACGCTCTTCTTCCCCCCCGCGAGCGAGGTCGCCGAGCAGGCGCGCCTGTACTTCGATGCCCTGGCCGCCGAGTCCCCGCTCATCCGGGTGGGTGTCGTGGACCAGGCCGTGGAGCCACGTCGGGCCCGCGCGCTGGACGTCCTCACCAACGGGGTGGTGGTCCTCCAGCGAGGCGAGCGTCGCGAGCGGCTGCAGCTCGGGACGGAGCTGACGCAGGCACGCGGGGGTCTCCGCGCGCTGGACCGCGAGGTGCACCGCCGGCTCGTGGCGCTGACGCGGGCGCGGCGCACCGTCTACTTCACCTCCGGCCACGGTGAGCGCACCGAGCGCCCCTCCGCCGAGGACGCGCGAGCGGGCGTGCGTGGCCTCGTGGAGCTGTTCCGTGCCGAGAACCACGACGTGCGCACGCTCGGAGCGGGGGACGGGCTCGCCACGGACGTGCCGGAGGATGCGGCGGCGGTGGTGGCGGTGGGCCCGAGCAGGCCCTTCCTCCCCGAGGAGCGCGCCGCCCTTCAGCGCTACTTTTCGCGGGGCGGGCGGCTGTGGCTCGCGCTGGACACGGACGCACCGGAGGACGCAGGGGACGTCCTCGCGCCGCTGGGCCTGAAGCTCGGCGTCCATGCGCTGGCGAACGACGTCGTCTTCCTGCGGCGCACCCTGCAGGTGAGCGACAGGGCGAACATCGGGACGCAGAGCTTCTCCTCGCACCCCGCAGTGGCCGCGCTGGCGCGGGCCAACGGCCGGGACGCGCTGGTGCTGTCGGAGGCACGGGCGGTGGAGGAGCTGCGGCCCCGGCCCGCGACGCTGCAGTCGGTGGAGGTGACCGTCCGTGCCCTGCCGGACACCTTCGCGGACACGGATGGTGACTTCACCTTCGACACGGGCGTGGAGGAGCGGCGTCCCTGGCCGCTCGTGGTGGCGGTGCAGGGAGCGCCGGCCGTGAAGGGCGCGCCACCGCCGAGGGCGCTCGTGCTCGGAGATGCGGATGCGCTGGCGGACGTGCTCCTCCCCAACCGGGGCAACGCCTACCTCGCGCTGGACGGGATGCGGTGGCTGGTGGGCAACGAGGACATCGCCGGGGCGGTGGAGAGCGAGGAGGACGTCCCCCTGCTGCATTCGCGCGCCGAGGACCGGGGCTGGTTCTACGGCTCGGTGTTCCTGGCGCCCGCGCTCGTGCTCGGGGCGGGTGTCTGGATGACGCGGCGGCGTGGGCGTTCGCGGCGCACGCAAGGGAGGCCCCCATGAGGACGCGCGCGCTGCTCGTGCAGGGAGGCCTCGCGGTGGTGGGGGTTTGCGCAGCATGGGCCACCTGGCAGAGGCCGGTGGAGCACCCGTCGGCCGAGGTGACGGTGGTGGACGTCCCCATGGAGCGTCTCTCGGTGGTGCGCTACGAGACGGGCGGCCGCTGGGTGGAGCTGCGGCGCGAGCCGGATGGACGCGTGCTCGCGACGCTGAGCGCCAGTGCCGCGGTGTTCCCGCTGGGCGCGGGACCGGGCGGCGTCCTGCCGGATGGAGGAACGCTGACGCCCCTCGTGGCGGCCTCACCCGAGCGCACGCTGCGCGCGAATCATGCCGCGGTGCAGCTGCTGCAGCGCATGGCGCCCCTGCGTGCCCATCGGTCGCTCGGGGTGCTCGGTGCGGAGAGGCTCGCCGCCGTCGGGCTGGACGCGGCCGCACAGCGGCTGGTGCTCGACGCCGGTGGCCGCACGCACACCTTCTCGGTCAGCACGGCGGTGCTCGGGCTCAACAGCCCCTACGCGCGCAACCTCGAGGACGGCCGCGTGTACCTGCTGGGGTCCGGCCTCCTCGCGGAGCTGGACGCCGCCCAGAGCCGCCTCGTGGACCGCCGGCTGCACGACTTCCGCCCGGCGGACTTCGACACGGTCGTGGTGCAACGCGGGAGCTCACGCCGCGCGTTCCTGCAGCGGGCCGAGGGTGGGGGGCCTCCGCGCCTCTTCCCCGAGGATGCGCGCGACACGGCGGATGCGCTCGTCACCACGTGGCACGACCGGGTCTGGCGCGCGGCCTCCGTGGAGCTGCTCGGGCGCGGCGAGCTGCCCGGGGGTGGAGAGCCCAGGGTGGAGGTGCGGCTCGAGTACTCGCACGCGGGACGCTCGCTGGGCTTCCTCGAGCTGGCGTCGGGGAAGAACGGCGAGGTGCTGGCGCGCTCGGAGCACCTCGTGGGGTGGGCGGTGCTCTCGTCCGCGGTCGCGCCGCTCCTGGAGGAGAGCACGCGGGTGGTGGCGCGCGGAAAGTGAGTGTGGCGAAGGTCTCGTCTCCTCGGGGAAGGGACCGTCACCGTGCGCCGACGACCGCGTCGCCGAGCACCCGCTGCACCTCGGCGAGCAGCGTCTCCGGCATGCAGGGCTTCGTGATGATGCCGTCGCACCCCAGGCGCGCGGCCTCTCCGTGGCTCCCCGGGATGCTGTGGCCGGTGAGTGCGACGATGGGGATGCCGGCGGTCCGCGGGTCCCGCTTGAGCTGCCGCGTGGCCTCCCACCCATCCAGCACGGGCAGCGAGAGGTCCATCAGGATGACGTCCGGGCGCAGGGCGAAGGCCTTCTCGAGCGCCTCCGCGCCGTCACCCGCCTCCTCCACGCGGTAGCCGCACCCCTGGAGGAACTCCGCGAACATCTCGCGCGCGTCCGTGTAGTCGTCCACCACCAGGACCAGCGGTGCGTCGCCCATCGCGCGGCTCTCCACTCCCCCTCGAGGCCGGAGGGGCCCGCCCCGGTGCGGCCACGGGCCTGGACCCGCCTCATAGCGCACGCTCACCACACGCGCCCACCCGGTGCCCGCGCAGGCGCGCCCCACCCACAATGGGCTTTCTGCGGTGGACACTCCTCAGCGCCTGCGGG
>JAKEEX010000008.1 GCA_022616315.1 Myxococcaceae bacterium | reverse complement strand
GGAGGGCATCGTCGCGGTGGAGCACATCGCGGGGAAGGAGCCCCAGGCCATCAACTACGACCTGACTCCCTCGGCCACCTACTGCTACCCCGAGGTGGCGAGCGTGGGCCTCACCGAGAAGAAGGCCAAGGAGCGCGGGTACGACGTGAAGGTGGGCGTCTTCCCGTTCAGCGCCATCACCAAGGCCTCCATCTCCAACGAGGCCCAGGGGATGGTGAAGATGGTGGCGGACAAGAAGTACGACGAGGTGCTGGGCATCCACCTGGTGGGCCCCAAGGCCACCGAGCTCCTCGCCGAGGCCTGCATGGCGCTGCGGCTGGAGACCACCACCCACGAGCTCGCGTACACCATGCATGCGCACCCGACGCTGTCCGAGATTATGAGGGAGGCAGCGGAGGCCACGCTCGGCCACCCCATCCACATCTGACCCGCCTCGAGGCGCACGCACGATGGCCACCCCCGACCGATTCCATCTCCCTCAGCTCGCAGAGACGCCCACGCGCAAGCCGGACTGGCTCAAGGTCCGCATGCCGCACGGGGAGGGGTACGAGCGGGTCAAGGCCATCGTGAAGCGCACGAAGCTGGCCACGGTGTGCGAGGAGGCGCGCTGCCCCAACATCGCCGAGTGCTGGGGTGGCGGGACGGCCACGGTGATGCTGATGGGCGAGGTGTGCACGCGCGCCTGCCGCTTCTGCCACGTGAAGGTGGGCGCGCCGCCGCCGCTGGACCCGCAGGAGCCGGAGAACCTCGCGCTCGCGGTGAAGGAGCTGGACCTCGAGTACATCGTCGTGACCAGCGTCAACCGGGATGACCGGCCGGATGGTGGCGCCGGGCACTTCGCGGCGGCCATCCGGGCGCTGCGGCGCGAGTCCCCGCGGACCCTGGTGGAGGTGCTCATCCCGGACTTCAAGGGTGTGGAGCGCGACCTCGCCACGGTGGCCGAGGCGCGCCCCCACGTCGTGGCGCACAACGTGGAGACGGTGGAGCGGCTCACGCCCACGGTGCGTGACCGCCGCGCCGGCTACCGCCAGTCCCTGAAGGTGCTCGAGTACCTGAAGGGGAGGCCCGAGGGCCTCTACACCAAGAGCTCCATCATGGTGGGCCTGGGGGAGACCGACGAGGAGCTGGAGCAGACGTTCGAGGATCTGCGCAACGCGGGCGTGGACGTGCTCACGCTCGGCCAGTACCTTCAGCCCAGCCAGTACCACCTGAGGGTGGAGCGCTTCGCGACGCCCCAGCAGTTCCAGGAGTACCACGACCGCGCAATGTCCCACGGCTTCCTGTATGTGGCGAGCGGCCCGCTGGTGCGCTCGAGCTACCGCGCGGCCGAGTTCTTCATGAAGGGTCTGATGAAGCGCCGTGAGGAGGCGAAGCGTGGCGACGTTTGAGTTCAAGCTCCCCGATCTCGGTGAGGGTGTGGTCGAGGGGGAGATCGTGAAGTGGCTGGTGAAGGAGGGGGACGTCGTCCACGAGGACCAGGGTGTCCTCGAGGTGATGACGGACAAGGCCACCGTCACCGTGCCGACCCCGCGCAAGGGCAAGGTGCTGAAGGTGCTGGGCGGGAAGGAGGGGGACATGGCCAAGGTCCACACCCCTCTCGTCCTCCTCGAGGTGGAGGGCGCTGCGGGTGCACAGCCCGCGGCGGCGCACGGCCAGGCGGCGGCTCCCGCGGCGGCGTCCGCGCAGGCGGCCCCGGCGGCGGCTGCTGCGGTCTCCACGGCCAAGGTGCTGGCCACCCCGGTGACGCGGCGGATGGCGCGCGAGCACGGCATCGACCTCGGAGCCATCAGCGGGACGGGCCCGCAGGGGCGCGTCACCAAGGCGGACCTGCAGGCCGCGATGGGCGGAGGGGGCCCGGCGCTGGCGCGCGCGGAGGCGCCCGTGGTCCCGCTGCGTCCCGTGGCACCGGCGGCACCTCTCGCCGCGGCGGCGGAGGACCAGCGCATCCCGCTGCGCGGCCTGCGCAAGAAGATTGCCGAGAAGATGGTGCGCTCCCGCTCCCTCATCCCGGACTTCGCGTTCGTGGAGGAGGTGGACTGCTCGGAGCTCGTCGCGCTGCGCAAGCGCATCAACGCGCAGCTGGCGGCGCAGGGTGAGACCACCAAGCTCACGTTCCTGCCGTTCATCGTGAAGGCGACCATCGCAGCGCTGCGCCGCTTCCCGCACCTCAACTCCAACTTCGACGAGGCGGCCCAGGAGCTCGTCGTGCGCGGGCAGTTCAACATCGGCTTCGCCGTGGCGACGGACGATGGGCTGACGGTGCCCGTGCTGAAGGGCGTGGACCGGATGAGCATCCGGACGCTGGCGGAGGAGATTGCCCGCCTGGCCGCGGCCGCGCGGGACCGCAAGCTGAAGATGGAGGAGCTGACGGGCGGGACGTTCACCATCACGTCGCTCGGCCAGAGCGGTGGCCTCTTCGCCACGCCGATCATCAACCATCCCGAGGTGGGCATCCTCGGCATCCACAAGATGAAGAAGCGGCCCGTCGTGGTGGATGACGAGGTGGTGGTGCGCGAGATGATGAACGTCTCGCTCTCCTGCGACCACCGCGTCATCGACGGACAGGTGGGAGCGGACTTCACCTACGAGGTCATCCGCTACCTCGAGCATCCGGAGACGCTGTTCCTCGAGATGACGTGACCAGCGAGATCCGCGAGCTCCTGCAGCGCGCCCAGGAGGCCGAGCTCCAGGGCGATGTGTCGGGTGCCGTGGACCTCCTGCAGCGCGCCGCGGACCTCCATGAGGACGCGGGCAACCTCGGACGTGCGCTCAAGGTGCTCAGGCACGCGCTGCGGCTGGATGAGCAGCGCGACGATGTGGCGCAACGCGTGCGGAGGCTCGAGGCGCGGATGCCGCCCGAGCTCGAGGTCGTGCAGCCGCATGGTGCCGACGAGGAAGTCCTCCCCGAGCTGGAGCCTTCGGAGGCGCTCGAGTCGGCTGCGCGCGAGGCACTTGCGCACCTGGAGGGGCGGGGGCGTGGTCTGGCCGCGGAGGAGGGAGCGCCGGAAGCGCCAGAAACGCGTGCGATGATCGAGCGCGGTCCATCGCTTGCAGACCCTGCTCTGGAGGCCTGGTGCAGCTTCTGCTGCCGGCCTGGGCGTGAGGTGGGTCGGCTCGTCGCAGGGCCCGCAGGAGCGTTCGTGTGCGCGGCGTGCGTGGACACGGCGGCGCGGCTTCTGCGCGTTGGCTCGACGCGTGAAGGGCACACAGCGGGTGCTGCGGGCCACAACCCCCTCACCCCGTCCCTCTCCCAGGGGGAGAGGGGAGGGGGGGCCGAGCCCTTGCTTGCAGAGGCCCTCGCCGATGAGGCCGTCCACGCGGCTCGCCACCTGAACCAGCTCGCGGCGATGGTGCGAAAGCTCTCCGCCGACTACTGGAAGAGGACGCCTTCATCAGCCCCTGGAGGGGAGGACCCGCCTTGAGCCGCCGACCGCTGCGCATCCACCACCTCGGCCGGGTGGAGTACGAGGACGGACTGAATCTCATGCGCCTCTTCGGCGAGGCACGCCGCGCGGGGCAGGTGCCGGACACGCTGCTCGTGCTCGAGCACCCACCGGTCCTCACCCTGGGCCGCGCCGCGAAGCCCGAGAACGTCACGACTCCGCCCGAGGTGCTGGCGCGGATGGGCATCCAGCTGCACGAGACCAACCGCGGCGGCGACGTGACGTACCACGGCCCCGGTCAGGTCGTGGCCTACCCCATCTTCCTCCTTCCTCCGGAGCGGCAGGACGTGCGCCGCTTCGTCCGCGACGTGGAGGAGAGCGTGAAGCGCACGCTCGCCGCGTACGGACTGACCGGCCACACCGTCCCGAAGTGGCCCGGGGTGTGGGTGGGGGACGTGGAGCGGGGCAACGTGCGCAAGGTGGCCGCCATCGGTGTGCACCTCGCCCGCTGGCTCACGAGTCACGGCGTGGCGCTCAACGTCAACACCAACCTCGCCCACTTCGGACTCATCGTGCCCTGCGGCATCCGCGAGGCGGGCGTCACCTCCATGCAGCGCGAGCTGGGGCGGGCGCTGGACTTCCGCGAGGTCGCCGAGCGCCTTGCGGTCTCCTTCTGCGACGTCTTCGAAGGGGAGCCGGAAGCAGGAGTGCTGTCCCTCCGCACCGTGTCCGTTGCGGTGATGAGGGAGGGACGCGAGGGACCCGAGGCCCTCGTCCTGCGCCGCACCGCCGTCCGCGGTGGCTTCTGGCAGACGGTGACGGGTCGGCTCGAGGGGCCCGAGGCTCCCTCCGAGGCGGCCGCGCGCGAGGTCCTCGAGGAGGTGGGGCTGGCCGGCCCCGTGGTGGACCTCGGATACCGGCACGCCTTCGCGCTCGGGGAGGAGGTTCCTCCGCGGCTCGTGGAGGAGCATGCCTTCGCGGTGCGTGCGCCCGCGGGCTTCACGCCGCGGCTCTCCGCGGTGGAGCACGATGCGGCCGAGTGGCTCCCCGTCCCTGCAGCGCTCGAGCGCCTCCCGTTCGCCGGGCTCCGGCGCGCGGTGAGGCTCGCGGCGGAGTCCCTCTTCGCGGAGCGCCCCGGGACCGAGTGCGCCCCGTCGCCTACAGCTTGAGCACGAGCGCCTCGCGGGCCGCCACGGCCTCTGGCCGTACCTTGCGCACCGCGCGGAGGATGCGGTCCATCCCCGCGTCGTCCCGCGTGGGCTCGTGGTGGAAGAGCACGAGCTTCTGCGCACGCGAGTCCTCTGCCGCGCGCACCGCCGCGTTCCAGGTGGAGTGACCCCAACCCACGCGCCTCGGGCCCACCCGTCCCTCGTACTCGTCCTCCGTGTACATGGCGTCGTAGATGAAGACGTCCGCGCCGCGCGCAAACCGGGCGAAGTCCGCGTCGAGCGGGCTGCCGTGCTCCACGTCCGTCGCGTAGACGAGCGAGCGTCCCCGGAAGTCCACGCGGAAGGCCAGGCTGCCGCCGGGATGGTTGAGGTCGAAGCCGGTGACGCGTGCCTCGCCCACCTGGAGCGGGGCCCCGGACATCACCGTGCGGTACTCCACCTGCGCCTGGAAGACGACCTCGGCACTCACGGGGAAGTAGGGCGCCACCATCTGGCCGGCCAGCGCCTGCTGCACCGTCCGGCCCTCCCGCACGGCACCGTAGACCTTGAAGGCATTGCGCGGGTCGAAGATGGGCGCGAAGAAGGGCAGACCCTGGAGGTGGTCGTAGTGGTAGTGCGTCAGGAAGATGGAGGCACGCACCGGCTGCCCCACGGCCGCGATGCGGTCCCCCAGCGCGCGCACACCCGAGCCGAGGTCGAAGATGAGCGTCTCCGCCCCGCACCGCACCTCGAGGCACGGGGTGTTGCCCCCGTAGCGCTGCGTGCTGGAGCCCGGCGCGGGGATGGAGCCCCGGACGCCCCAGAACTCGACCTCGAACCGGTCCGCGCGGTCCACACGGGAGCGCCGGGACACGCGTGGCGCGACGACGGTGTTCCGCCCGGCTCGCCGCTCAGCCGACCTTCGCTTCCGAATCGTCCTCGTGGAAGAGCTCAATCAGGTGCCCGGTGCGCTCGCGCTTCGTCTTCAGGTACCCGACGTTATGCGGATTGTGCTCGGTCCGGGAAGGGATTCGGCGCCGGACCGGGATGCCCTCTTCCACGAGCCCGGCGATCTTCAGCGGGTTGTTGGTGATGAGGTCCACACTCCGCACGTCCAGCAGGCGGAGCATCTCCGCCGCCACGTCATAGCTGCGCAGGTCGTCCGGGAAGCCCAGCTGGCGGTTTGCGTCGTAGGTGTCCAGCCCCTTGTTCTGGAGGGCGTACGCCTTGATCTTGTTCCCGAGCCCGATGCCGCGCCCCTCCTGGCGAAGGTAGAGCAACACGCCGCAGCCCTGCTGGGAGATGAAGTCCAGCGCGCGGTCCAGCTGCTGGCGGCAGTCGCACTTGAGGCTGCCGAAGACCTCGCTGGTGAGACACTCCGAGTGGACCCGCACAGGCACGCCCTCGAGCCCCTCCACCCGTCCCTTGACGAGCGCGACGTGCTCCTTCCCGTTGCGGCGGTCGCGGAAGACGACGGTGCGCAGCACGCCCCTGTGGGTAGGGACATCCGCTTCGGAGAACAGCTCCAGGAACTGTCCGTGCTTACGGGTCGGCAAGATCTGTGGCGTCCGTCCGTCGGCCATTGTGGTCATCCCCAGCGGGGAGGGCAGGGGCCTCATTAACGGAACCTACCCCCGCCGCGTCAAGGAAGCGTCCGCGCGGGCAGGCGTTCCCTCGTGCGCCCCGCCGCTCGCACTTCCCCTAACGCTCGTGGCCCTTGGATGCTCGACGGACCGGGAGCGTTGCATCACCCCCGCCAGGACACGGGTAGGAGTTCCACGTCCGCACCCGCCGACAGGGCGCTTACCGCCGCGGGGACGTGCATGAGGTGCGAGGCGGTGGAGGCGGAGCGAAGGGCGCCCGAGCTCTGGGTGGACAGCGGTGTCGCCCACAGTGCGTCCTCGCGCCACTCCGCACGCACACGGACGTAGTGCGCCAGTCCTGGCGCCTTGCGGAAGTCGGTGCTCACCCGGCCGGGGACCCGCTCGGGCTCCACGTCCCGGTGGCCGAGGAGGCGGCGGAGCGCCGGGCGGACGAACAGCTCGAACGTGACGAGCGAGGACGTGGGGTTCCCCGGAAGCCCGAGGAAGAGCGTTCGACCCCGGTGCCCGACGAGGAGCGGCTTGCCCGGTCGCAGGGCCACCCGCCAGAAGTCCAGAGTCACCCCCAGGCTCTCCAGCGCGGGGCGCACCATGTCCCGCTCGCCCACGGACACCCCGGCGCTCGTCAGCACCACGTCGGCGTCCCCGGCACGTCGCAGGTGTGCGCACACGTCGTCGAGTGTGTCCCGAGCGCGCCCCAGCACCCTGGGCACGCCCCCCGCACGCCGCACGGCCTCCGCGAGTGCCGGGGCATTCGTGTCCACGATGCGACCCCGTGGCTCCTCCTCCACGCCGCACAGCTCGTCCCCGGTGGAGAGGAGGGCGACGCGAGGGCGCCGAGGCACCTCCACGTGGCGCAAGCCCTGGGCCCAGAGGAGCCCCGCCTCCGGGATGCCGAGGGAGGTGCCCCCGGGGAGGAGAACGTCTCCCTCGCGCGTCTCCTCGCCACGACGGCGGACGTTGAGACCCGGTCCGGGAGGCTCGGGGACGTGGACCCACTCCGTGCCTTCGAGCTCGACGCGCTCCTGCATCACCACGGTGTCGGCGCCCGGTGGGAGCGGGGCGCCCGTCATGATCCGCGCGCACTCTCCCGGACCGATGGCCCGCGTGGGTGTGTCCCCCGCGTGAACGGTTGCCACCACGCGCAGGCGAGCACCTCCTGCGGACACATCCGCTGCGCGCAGCGCGTACCCATCCATGGCCGAGTTGTCCCAGGGCGGCAGCGTGCGCCGGGCCATCACGTCGTGGTCCAGCGCGCGCCCCAGTGCCTCCTCCACGGAAACCTGCTCGAGCTCCGGCGTCGGCAGCAGCGCCAGGAGCCGCGCGCGTGCTTCCTCCACCGGGAGCAGCTCCGAAGCCTTCGTCCCCATGCGCTCGAGACCCTCCTCTCGACCTCGTCCGGTGCAGGTGCCCCGCCAGGGGACGCCGCTGCACAGTTTCTGGAAAGTCTCAAGGAAGATGAAGGCTTAGATTGACATATCGGATGGAGATCATCTAAAGCCGGGGCGGTCGGCCGCCCGCCTGGCCGCTCCCCTCTGGGAGCGTAAGTCCTTGAAATCGCGGCGGAATTGTCAAGGAGACAGTGTCGATGCCCAAGGCCAAGGCTGGTGCCGCGAAGGCAAAGCCCGAGGCGAAGAAGAGCGCTGCCAAGGCCGTGCCCACGAAGCCGGGCAAGGGCGCGGCGAAGAAGGCCGCGGCGAAGGCGGAGAAGCCCACGCCGACGAAGGTCCCCGGTCCAGCGCCCTCCGCCAAGGCCCCCGGTCCAGCGCCCTCCGCCAAGGCCCCGGCAGCGCCGAAGAAGGCGGCCGCACCGGAAAAGGCAGCGCCAGCGGCGAAGACGGCAGCCGTCGCCAAGCCTGTGGAGAAGGCGGTCGCCGCAGCGAAGCCCGCGGCGGTCGCGAAGACGGCGAAGGCCGCGAGGGCCACCCCGGCGCCCGCGGTGGGCGCGCAGAAGGCCAAGGCGGAGTCGGTGAAGCCTGCGGTCCCGGTGGTGGAGAAGCACAAGAAGCCCGTGGCGGAGCGGATTCGCCCACGCGCCACCAAGCTGCCCCCTCCTGGAGAGCCGCTCACCAAGCGCGAGATGGAGCAGTTGCTCACCGCAGGCCAGGGCAGGGGCGTGGCGGGAGAGGGCAGCCTGAAGGGCCGGCTCGTCTTGAAGGAGGAGCTGCCGCACCTGGTGGTGCTGGGCCGGGACAAGCGCGAGCTGGTGTTCCTGCTCCAGGGCCCGGACCAGGAGGTGCTCCCGGCCTACGTGGACCACAGGGTGTCGGTGAGTGGGCTCATCCGCAAGACGAGCAACTACAGCGGCAGCGTGGACGTACGGAAGTACTCCGCGAAGGCGACGGAGTCCGAGGCCGCGGAGGTGGCTCCCGCGCCCGTCGAGCAGAAGCTGCGCTACCTGTCACCGGGTGAGGTGTCCATGGTGACGACGTCCGCCCAGGGCGCCGGCATCAGGGGCTTCGCCTCCATCCGCGGCCAGCTGGAGATGACCGGGGACGAGTACATCCTCGTGGTGGCCAACGCGGGGACGCGCCAGCAGGTGACGTTCACGCTCGAGGGCAAGGGCGCCAAGGGCCTCCGGAAGATGCTGGGCCAGACGGTGCAGGTCACCGGCGTCGTGTCGAAGGCCTCCGGCTGGGGCGGAAAGATCCACGCGGAGAGCGTGGAGCCGCGTCCGGCAGAGTTCCGCCCGGTGTCGCGCGAGGGGATGGAGGTCCTCGAGGCGGCGGAGAGCAGGGAGCCGCCGATTCTGGAGATGCGCCTGGGCCAGGGCCTCTCCGTTCGCGTCGCGGAGAAGCCGGGCTTCACCTGGGCCATCGAGCCCACGGCGGCCAAGCGCGCCGGGCTCCGCGAGGTGAGATTCGAGCCCGTCAGCGGCGGACCCGGCAACCGCGAGTTCTACTTCACCCCGCGCAACCTGGGCGCCGTCGAGGTCGAGTTCTTCCTCGCGAAGGTCCATGCGCCGGCCCAGGTGGAGCGCTCGTTCAAGCTCAACCTCGCCGTGCGCCCCTGAGGAGGCAGCCCCTAGGGCTCCTGTGACCATCGACCCTCGACACCTCCGGCGCATCCTCTCCGAAGCGGAGCGGCCGGTGGGTGTGAAGGAGCTGCTGCGGCTCGGGGGATTCCGCCCGGGCCAGCAGACCGACCTCAAGCGCGTCCTGCGCGACTTGCTGCGCACCGGGGAAGTGACGAAGGAAGGCAAGCGCTTCCACGTGCCGACTCCGCAGGGCCGTGCTGCAGCGCCCCCGGTCCTGGGTGGAGCGGAGCGGCGCGAGGAGCCCCGCGAGCGGCGGCCCTTCCGGGAGCCGAAGGGCCCGAGTCAGGGAATGAAGCGTGCTCCGGCGGGTGCCCGGCAGATGCGTGCGGGCGGGGAGCGGGGCGGAGAGGCCCGGGCGTGGGAGCGGCCGGAGCGTGTCCAGCGCCGCCCGCCTGAGCGGCCGGAGCGTGTCCAGCGCCGCCCGCCTGAGCGGCGGGAGCGTGTCCAGCGCCGCCCGCCTGTCGGTCCTGGTGAGGTCGTGGAGGGCGTGCTCCACCTGCACCGGGATGGCTTCGGCTTCGTGCACCCCCTCGGTGGGAAGGGTGAGAACGTCTTCCTCCCGGCCTTCGAGGCGCAGCGCGCGCTGGACAAGGATCTGGTGCGCGTGCTCGCGCGTGGACCGGAGGGTCGTCGCGAGGGCCGGTTGCTCGAGGTGCTCGAGCGCCGGCGACAGCTCGTGGTGGGCATCTACCGGCACCGCGGGCGTCGAAGCTTCGTGGAGCCACACGACGTCAAGCTCGGGGACGTCATCCGCGTGCCGGCCACGCAGATTGCGACGGACGGGGACGTCGTGAAGGTGCGGCTCGGCGCGGGCAAGGGCCTGGTGGACGCGGAGGGGGGCCTGTACGGGGAGGTGGCCGGCTCCATGGGCCGCCCGGGTCACCCGTCCGCGCAGGTGCTCTCGCTCGCGTTCGCGCAGGGGTTCTCCGACGAGTTCGCTCCCGAGGTGATGGACGAGGCGGACGTCGTCGCGCTGGAGGTGACGGAGCAGGAGTGGCGTCGCGAGGAGCGCAGGGACCTGAGGAAGCTTCCCCTCGTCACCATCGACGGGGCGGATGCGCGCGACTTCGACGACGCGGTGTACGCCGAGCCGCACGCGAAGGGATGGCGGCTGGTGGTGGCCATCGCGGACGTGACGCACTACGTGCGCGAGAGCACCGCGCTGGACGCGGAGGCGCTCCGGCGTGCGACGAGCGTGTACCTGCCGGACCGCGTGCTCCCCATGCTTCCCGAGCGGCTCTCCAACGGCATCTGCAGCCTGCGGCCCGACGAGGACCGCATGTGCATGGTCGCCGACCTGGTGCTGGACGCCCAGGGGCAGCGGCTGTCCACGGAGGTGTATCCCGCCGTCATGCGGAGCGCCGCGCGGTGCACCTACGAGGAGGTGCAGTCGGTGCTCGATGGGAAGCACGTCCCGCATCGCGACGCGTTCCGACCTCACTTCGAGCGGTTGGAGAAGGTGGCGCGCAGCCTGCGCCGGATGCGCGAGCGACGGGGCGCCATCGACTTCGATCTGGAGGAGACGAAGGTCCTCGTCGGGGAGGACGGCTCCCCCGAGCGCGTGGTGAAGCGCGAGCGGCTCTTCGCTCACCGGCTCATCGAGGAGTGCATGCTCGCCGCGAACGAGGCGGTGGCGCGCTTCTTCCATGAGCGGGGGCTTCCCACCGTCTACAGGTTCCACGCCGAGCCGGACGAGGAGAAGCTGCTCGCGTTCATGGCGCTGGCGGGCGCCTATGGCTTCACCTTCGGCACTGGGGAACACCCGCCGACGTCCGCGGAGCTGAACGCATTCGTCCAGTCGCTGCAGGGACACCCCGAGCAGCGCGCGCTCAACCAGCTGCTGCTCCGCTCGATGATGCAGGCCGTCTACTCGAGCGAGAACGTGGGGCACTACGGACTGGCGGCGGAGCACTACCTGCACTTCACCTCGCCCATCCGCCGCTACCCGGACCTCCTGGTGCACCGGCTCCTCAAGGCGCACTGGGAGCGCGGCGAGCGCAAGCGCCCCTCGCACCAGCTGGAGCGGGAGACGGAGCGCCTGGAGTCGATGGCGATGCACAGCTCCGAGCGGGAGCGCGCCGCCATGCAGGCCGAGCGCGAGGTGTCCCAGTACTACGTCTGTCTGCTGATGAAGGACCGGGTGGGCGAGGAGTTCGACGCCACGGTCGCTGGGGTGACGGACTTCGGCTTCTTCGTGGAGCTTGCGGGGGAGAACGTGGAGGGCCTGGTGCGCGCCGAGACCGTGGGGCCGGGCGCGCAGCTGGACCCGGTGCTCCACGCGCTCGTGTACCCCGGGGGCCGCCGCGTGCGCGTGGGCAACAAGCTCCGGGTGCGCCTCGACTTCGTCAACATGGAGCGCCGACAGCTGGAGCTCGAGGCGATTGCGTTCGCTGAGGAGCGCGCGGTGGCGGCGGTGGGGCCGCGTGTGCGGAAGCGCGGGAAGGCGGCTGCGGAGGTCGAGCGTGCGCCGGCGCGAGTGCGAAGGGCGGCGACCGCGGAGGCAGCAGGAGCGGGCTACACGCCTTCGAAGCAGGTGATGCGGAAGCGCGCCGGGGGGAGGGCCGCTGTGGCAGCCGAAGCCGCGGCGGGGGCTGTGCGTGCTCCACGCAAGGGTGGGCGCCGGGTGGCGGAAGAAGCGGAAGAGAGACCTCCGTCCAGACGCGCGGCGTCGTCGGTGCGCACACACCGTGTAGAGCCTGAGGCGGAGCTACGTACTTCGCCGGAAGCAGCACTCCGTGCCCAGTCGGAGGCCGAAACGCCGGAGAATTACGGCGCACGCCCGGCGTTTGTCGTCCCCGGAATGGATGAGGGCGCCGAGGCCCCGGTCTCTCCGCACCCCGGCTTCGATCGCCTGAGGGCACTCGCGTCCATGACGCGCAAGAAGGAACCCGTCAGCAAGCCTACGCCCAAGGGCGGCCGTCGCGGCCGCTGAATCGATCCCGTCGTCGGACGAGGCTGCCCCACTGTCCCCTCTCCCGCTGGGAGAGGGCGAGGGTGAGGGGGCTGTGAATCCCGCGCAACCAATGAGCTTCAAGTAGGGCGGTGAAGAGCTAGACCGGCGTGGCGGAAAGAGGCGCAAAGGGCGCGCGGGCGGTGCAGCTCGCCGCGCACTCGTGAGTGTACGTGCTCATCCAAGGCGACATCGACGCGTTCAACGCCACGCTGGCGGGCTTCGAGCAGGTGAAGAAGTTCGCGCTGCGGAACCTGTCAACGAGTTTGAGACAGCGTCTTCGTGAGTTTAGAGAGCAGCCTCCTCGGTCGGCACCGGCTTGTTAATCCACACCTCCGGCGGCAG
>JAKEEX010000647.1 GCA_022616315.1 Myxococcaceae bacterium | reverse complement strand
TAGCAGCGGGGCGCGGACCACAGCGGGTGGTCCTTGGGCAGCGGCTCGCGCAGGGTGACGTCCAGGTAGGCGCCGCCCAGCCGCCCGGCGTGCAGCGCCTCGAGGAGCGCCTGTTCATCCACTGTCGAGCCGCGGCCCACGTTGTAGACACAGGCCCCGGTGCGCAGGCGTGCCAGGCGCGCGGCGCTCAGGAAGCCGCGGGTGGCCTCGTTCTCCGGCAGCAGGTCCACCACGTGGTCGGCCTCGGCGAGCGCCCCGTCGAGCTCATCCTCCCGCAGCACCCGACCCGGCTCGCCCCCCGCGGCGGTGCGCCTGTACACGAGCAGCCGCACGTCGAAGGGCGCGAGCAGCTGCGCGAGCCGACGCCCGATGGCCCCATAGCCCAGCAGCAACACCGTCTGCCCGCGCAGCAGGAAGGACTGCACGCGGCGCTCCTCGCTCTGCCAATCGCGACTGCCTCGCTGTGCATTGAGTGAATCCGGCAGACGCCGCGCCAGGGAGAGCATCATGGCGAGCACGTGCTCCGCACAGGGGTCTGCGTAGACGGAGGAGCTGGTGGTGAGGACGAGCCCCTTCTGGCGGGCCGCCTGTCGGAAGGCCTCGGTGTCGTAGCGTGTGTAACCGGCGCTCGTCAGATGGACCCAGCGTAGGCGCGGCGCGCCGAGCACGTCTGCCACGGCGGGTTGACCGAAGGCCACGTCCGCATTCTGGAGCGCCGGCTCCGTGCCGCGCTCGGCGAGGTTCGAGCGCTGTCCTTCACCGCGAAGGAGTCGGTGTCCTGCCGTCCCCTCACGCAACAGGCGCTCGGCATCCTCCGGGAAGGTGGTGTCGCAGAACAAGGTGAGCGGCATCGCGAAGTCGTGTGGCTACTACATCGGGACACGGGCCGCCATTGCCAGCGGAACGGCTGCGCGCAATCGTGCCCGTGCGAACTGAACGGTGAGGCGCGCTTCGGCGTTCCCACGCATCGTGCGCCCTCAATCACGTGTCACAGGAGGTTGGATGAAATGATGCGCTGGCTCTCAATGATGGTGCTTCTCGGAGCGGCGGCTGCTCACGCTCAGGGGAGCGGGACGTACGCACGCATCACCGTGCTGGTGCCCAAGGAGGGAATGGCGCGCGAGTTCGAGGACGGCTACCGGCGCCACCTCGAGTGGCACAAGCAGAACGGGGACCGCTGGGCCTGGTACGGCTGGACCGTCGCGACCGGAGAGCGCGCGGGAGTCTTCATCGACGGGACCTTCGGCCGCACCGGCGAGGAGCTGGATGCGCCCGTCGCGCCGGCCGAGGACCGTGCGGACAACGCGAAGAACGTCTTCCCTCACGCGCGCCTGGGCACGACCGCCGTCTATCGCTTCCGCCCCGAGCTCTCGCGCGGGACGGCCGCGTTGCTGGCGTCACCCTGGGCGACCTTCGCCACCATCCAGGTCCGGAGCGGTCGCGAGAAGGACTTCGAGTCGGCGCTCCAGCGCCACCGGACCGACGGCCGACTGGTCTTCGAGCTCGTCAGTGGAGGCGAGCTCGGGAGCTATGTCGTCTTCGTTCCTGGCGAGCGGATGTCGCAGCTCCTGCAGCGCTCCGCCGTGCCGTCCAGCGATGCAATCGTGAGCGTGCGCACCGAGGCCGCGAGATACCGCCCAGACCTCACGTACGTGCCGGTGGAGCAGGGCGAAGCTCGGAGATGAGTGGGGAGCTTGGTTGAACAGCCCCCTCACCCTGTCCCTCTCCCAGGGGGAGAGGGGAGGTTTGGGTGAAGGGGGTGTGGTGTCGTCAGCGTGACTGGACAGAGGAGGCAGGACTCCTCTCCGTGCGCAGATTACGGGATGGAGGGAGTCCATCATGGCGTCGCCACCGTCACGGAACCGGATGTGGATGCCCGTCCTCCTCGGGTTGCTCGGGTGCATGGCCCAGGGCGGGTCCTCGCAGGGGCGAGAAGGTGAGGCGGCACCGCAGGCCGCCCGCCCCGAATCGCGCGAGGCGCTCCGGCGCACGCTCACTCCGCTGCAGTACAAGGTGACGCAGGAGGACGGCACCGAGCCGCCGTTCCGCAACGAGTACTGGGACGAGAAGCGGCCCGGCATCTACGTGGACATCGTCTCCGGGGAGCCGCTCTTCAGCTCGCTGGACAAGTACGACTCGGGCACCGGCTGGCCGAGCTTCACCCGCCCGCTCGAGGCGGGGAACGTCGTGCTCCGCACGGACCGCTCCCTCCTCGTGCCCAGGACCGAGGTGCGCTCCCGCACCGCCGACTCACACCTGGGCCACGTCTTCGACGACGGCCCGCCGCCCACGGGGAAGCGCTACTGCATGAACTCCGCCGCGCTGCGCTTCGTGCCGGTGGACCAGCTGGAGTCCGAGGGGTACGGGCGTTACCTGCCGCTCTTCGCTGAGTCCACCCCGTGACGTCGGAGGCGCGACGCCATCCGGCGCTCCAGGCGCTGCGTTCGCACTGGCCGGAGTACCTCATCGAGGCGTGTCTGCTCGGGGCATTCCTCATCGCCGCGGGGCTCTTCGGCATCCTGCTCGAGTACCCCGGCTCGCCCCTTCACCAGGCGATGCCCTCGCCCGTGGTGCGTCGCGCGCTCTTCGGAGTGCTGATGGGGCTTACGGCCATTGCCATCATCGACTCCCCGCTCGGAATGCGCTCCGGTGCGCACATCAATCCCGCGGTGACGCTGATGTTCTTCCACCTGGGCAAGGTGAAGCCCTGGGACGCGCTGTTCTACGTCCTCGCCCAGTTCGTCGGTGCCGCGCTCGGCGTGCTCCTGCTCGCCGCCGTCGTGGGCGACGTCTTCACCGAGCCACCCGTGCACGCCGTCGTCACCCGGCCTGGAATGTGGGGTGTGGGCGTAGCCTTCCTCACCGAGGTGGCCATGACGTTCGTGCTCATGCTGGTGGTGCTCCGGAGCAGCAACTCCGAGCGCCTCGCCCGGTTCACAGGCGTCTTCGTAGGGATGCTGGTGGCCAGCTACATCCTCCTCCTCGCGCCCGTGTCGGGCATGAGCCTCAACCCCGCGCGCACCTTCGGGTCCGCGCTGGGTGCGCGCAGTTTCACCGCGCTCTGGCTCTATTTCCTCGCGCCGCCGCTCGGCATGCTGCTCGCCGCCGAGGTGTATCGCCGCGGGATGAAGGGCGAGGTCCGCTGCGCCAAGCTGCACCACTCCCGGAAAGTGCGGTGCATCTTCCGCTGTGGATACCCCGGCACCCCCATGGGGTGAGGCTCACCGCTCGCCGAGCACCACCACGTGGCCGTCCGGGTCCGCGACGAGCACCCCCTCGGTGAAGCCCATTGGCGCGGGGACGGGCACCTCGCCCGGCGTGAGGAGCCGGCCTCCTGCCTTCCTCGCGCGCTCCGCCGCCTGGGCGGCTTCGCGCACCACCAGCCCGGTCTGCCAGTGCACCACGTCGTTCGTGCGCTTGTCCCCGGGGGCTGGCCGTCCGTCCCCCGGCTCGAGGTACTCGAGCAGCTCGACTCCCGGGGGCGGACCCGCGCGCAGCGAGGTGATGCGCAGGTGCGCGCCGGGCACCGCGTTGAGGCGCTCCTGCTCCGGACCGAAGTTCTCGCTCGTCCCCACCACCTGCATGCCCAGCGCGTCCCGGTAGAAGCCCAGGCTTCGCTCCGTGTCGCTCACGGCGATGGCGGTGTGGTCGATGCCGAGGAACAGGCGCGCCGACGGGCGCTGCCACCGCGGGTCCCCCTTCCCCGCGGGGAACTGGATGAGCTCCAGGACGTGGCCGTCCGGGTCCCGGAAGTAGAACGCCCAGATGCCGCCCGCCGCCGGGTTCCACTCCGGCAGGCGCTGCGGGCTGTGCGAGACGGGCGTCACTCCTGCGCGCCGAACCTGCTCGTACGCCGCGTCCATGTCCCGCACCACGATGGCCACGTGCTGGAAGGACAGGTCGTTGCTGCGCGCATCGCGCGGGATGGGGCGCCCCTCGGGAGTGAGGAAGTCCATCAGGAGGAGCGTCTCCTCTCCCAGGTGCACCGGCGCCACGCGCAGCCGCGCGCCGGGAATTCCCTGCAGCTGCTCCACCTCGGGGCCGCGCACCTCCACCGCCTCGCCGGGGGTGAAGCCCAGCACGTCGCGGTAGAAGGCAACCGCCCGGTCCAGCTCGCTGACCGTCATCGCCACCGCAGTCACGCCGAGCGCGGGAAGCTCCGTCGAACCGCGGTGCTCACGCCCCTCGAGCGGACCCGACTCTCCCCTCTCCCCCCAACCTCCCCCCTCCCCCTGGGAGAGGGGACTTGCCAGCATCACCCCGACGGCGAGCAGCCACCACGCGCCGCGCTTCACCGCAGCCGCTCCATCAGGTGGTCCCCCACGCGGAGCGCATTGGCCATGATGGTCAGCGACGGGTTCACCGCCCCGCTGGAGGGGAAGAAGCTGCCATCCACCACGTACAGGTTGTCCACGTCGTGCGCGCGGCAGTGGACGTCCAGCACCGAGGAGGCCGGGTCGTTCCCGAAGCGCACCGTCCCCACCTGGTGCGCCACTCCCTGCAGGGGAATCATCTTCCGGAAGTACAGCCTGTGGGGGAGGACGGTGGTGGCGCAGTCGATGGTCTTGAGCACCGCAATCCACCGCTCGAGGAGGCCCTTGTAGGCCTGCGAGTTGTTCTCCGTGTAGGTGAGCATGATCTGCTCACCGTCCTGCCCGGAGAGGGTCACGCGGTTGTCCGGGTCGGGCAGGTCCTCCGAAGTGATCCACCAGTCGATGGAGTGGTGCGCCATCAGCTCCAGGCTGACCCGCGGAGTGAGGGGTGGGGCGTCCGGTCCGAGCATGTCCGCGTTGGACTTGCCCAGGAGCTGCACGTGCCCGAGCGGATATCCACCGGAGTGCGCGTCCCCCCAGTAGTAGTCGTTGATGGCCATCGTCTTCTGGAAGCGCGTGGGATTGAGGAACTTCGTCACGGCGACCATGGCGCCATTGAGGTGCTTCATGAAGCACCGGCCCACCAGTCCCGAGCGGTTCGCCAGCCCGTCGGGGTGCGCGCTGCTCTTCGAGCGCAGGAGCAGCGCCGCGGAGTTGATGGCCCCGCACGACACCACCACCACGCTGCCGCGGAAGGAGCGCTGCTCTCCCTCCACCTCGGCCACCACGGAGGTCACCTCCCGTCCCGAGGCGCTCGTCTCCAGGCGCACCACCCGCGCCCCGGTGATGAGGCGGACGTTGTCGTGCGCGAGTGCGGGCCTCACGCCGTTGATGTCCGCGTCCGCCTTCGCGTTCACCAGGCAGGGAAACCCGTCGCAGGTGTCGCAGCGGATGCAGGTGCTGAAGTGCGGCCGGGCCTCGTCGCGCTTGAGGGCCAGCGGCACGTAGAAGGGGCGCAGGCCCTTCGCCTGCAGCATGTCGTGCACATCCTGGATGCGCGGCTCGTGGGGTATCGCCGGGTAGGGGTAGTCACCCGCGCGGGGCGGCTCCGTGGGGTCCAGGCCCCACTGGCCGTGCACCTCGTACTGGGCCTCCGCCGCGTCGTAGTAGGGCGCCATGTCCTGGTAGGTGATGGGCCACGCCGGGGACTTGCCGCCGGAGTGCACCACCTCCCCGAAGTCACGCTCCCGCAGCCGGAAGAGCGCCGCCCCGTACACCTTGGTGTTCCCGCCCACCCAGTAACCGGTGCCGGGTTGGAGCTCCCGCCCCCGGGGGTCCAGCCACACCTCGCGCGTGTGGTAGCGGTCGTGCTGGAACACCTCCACCGTGTCCCAGTTCTCCTTCTCCCGCGGAAGGAACGTGCCCCGCTCGAGGAGGAGGATGCGCTTGCCACTCGGCGCGAGCTTGTAGGCGAGGGTGCCTCCCCCCGCTCCCGTGCCGATGATGATGACGTCGTAGTGGGTGGACTCCTCCATCGTGCGCCTCGCAGCCCCCCTCGGTGGCAACGGTGCGTGCTGCGAGGGCGAGGGGACAGTGACACGCGAAGGGATGGGCGCTCGGCGTCTCGGCCTCTGCGGAGCCCCGCATCAGAGCGTCTCTGACGTCGTCACCGCTTGCTCTGCGGACGAACGGTTCAAAGCCTTAGCGGCGAGGCACTTCGCCTCGAGACGGAGTCGGTCATGGCCACGGAGCGCGCGGAACGGAAGAACCTCATCAAGCTCGGAGCGATTGGAGGGCTCATCGCCGGGGCCATCTTCGCGTTGGCGGAGATGCTGGCCGGCGCAGCGTTCTTCAAGGCGCCCCTGCTCGCGCCCTGGCAGGCATTCTCCTCCACGGTGCTCGGCCAGTCCGCCCTCGAGGGGGGCCTCACGTTCGGGAAGTTCCTCACCGGCGTCGTCTCCCACTTCACGCTCTCCGCCATCTACGGCGCGGCGTTTGGTGCCATCGTCTCCCTCTGCTCGCCGAAGAGCCGGACGAGCTACGGCACCCAGTCCGCCGCGGGCATGCTCTTCGGCCTGGGCCTCTACCTGCTGAACTTCCAGGTCATCGCGCGCCTCATTTACCCGTGGTTCCGGGGCGTCAACCAGCCGGCGCAGGTCCTCTACCACGTGCTCGCGTTCGGGCTTCCCCTGGCCCTGTACGTCGCCTCGAAGCTGCGGCGGCCGGTGGCACGCGTCGGTGCACCGCGCAGAGTGACGGCGTGAGCGCACAGCAGGGGGCGCGGCTGCGCCGGCATCCCCTCACCCTGTCCCTTTCCCAGAGGGAGAGGGGAGAGCTTTGATGACGGACAGCCAGGACACGTTCGACGTCGTCGTCATCGGCGGAGGGCCCGCGGGCGAGGTGGCAGCGGGGCGCCTCGGGCAGGGCGGCCTCCAGGTGGCGCTCGTGGAGAAGGAGCTGGTGGGCGGCGAGTGCTCCTTCTGGGCTTGCATCCCGAGCAAGTCGCTGCTGCGGCCGGGTGAGGTGCTGGCGAGCGCGCGGCGGGTCCCTGGCGCGAAGGAGGCCGTGAAGGGGGGCGTGGACGCGGCCGTGGCGCTGCGCCGCCGGGACGAGGTGACCCACGGCTGGGACGACACCAGCCAAGTGCGCTGGCTCGAGGGGGTGGGGGCACGGCTGGTGCGGGGGACGGGCAGACTCGCAGGCCCTCGCAAGGTGGAGGTGCGCACCGCGGAGGGCCAGACGCGGACGCTGACGGCGCGGCGCGCGGTGATGGTGGCCACGGGCTCCGCGCCCGTGGTGCCACCGGTCCCGGGGCTGCGCGACATCCGAATCTGGAACAGCCGCGACGCCACCTCCGCGAAGCACGTCCCCCGACGCCTGCTGGTGCTGGGCGGCGGCGTCGTCGGGGTGGAGATGGCACAGGCCTTCCGCCGCCTGGGCACCGAGCAGGTGACAGTGCTGGAGCGCATGTCGCGCTTGCTGGCGAAGGAGGAGCCCTTCGCCGGCGACGAGCTGAAGGCCGCCTTCGACGAGGAGGGCATCGAGGTGCGGGTGGGCACGGGTGTGGAGCGCGTGCAGCGCCCGGACCCCACCGGGCCGGTGACGGTCACGCTGTCGGACGGCAGCGAGCGGGTGGGCGACGAGCTCCTCGTCGCGACCGGACGCCGCGCGGCCACCGCGGGACTGGGGCTGGACACGGTGGGGCTGTCGCCCGAGCGCCCCATCGAGGTGGACGCGCAGCTGCGCGCGGTGGGCGTGGAGGGCGGCTGGCTCTACGCGGTGGGGGACGTCAACGGCCTCGCGCTGCTCACGCACATGGGGAAGTACCAGGCGAGCATCGCGTCCAACCACATCCTGGGCAAGCCGGTGGAGGCCGACCACCGCGCAGTGCCGCGCGTCATCTTCACGGACCCACAGGTGGCGGCGGTGGGGCTCACCGAGGCAGGCGCGCTCGAGGCAGGTCACGAAGTGCGCACGGTGAGGTACGGCACCAACGACGTGGCTGGCGCCTACGTGCGCGGCGCGGGAAACCGTGGCACCAGCCAGCTCGTGGTGGACGCGAAGAAGGGAGTGCTGCTCGGCGCCACGTTCGTCGGACCGGAGGTGGGAGAGCTGCTGCACGCCGCCACCATCGCCCTCGTCGGCCAGGTGTCGTTGACGCGGCTGTGGCACGCCGTCCCCTCGTTTCCCACCGTCAGCGAAGTGTGGCTGCGCCTGCTGGAAACCTACGGCCTGTGAGCTGGAGCCCCCATGAGCACGCTCCCCATCGGTGACTACGCGTTGTTGTCGGACTGCAACTCGGCGGCGCTCGTCAACCGCTGGGGCTCCGTCGACTGGCTCTGCTTCCCGCGCTTCGACTCGCCCTCGGTCTTCGGGCGTCTGCTGGACGAGCGCGCGGGCCACTGGTCCATCCGGCCGGCCGGAGACTTCAAGGCCAGCCGGCGCTACCGCGACCGGACGATGCTCCTCGAGACCACGTTCCAGACCCCCGCCGGCGAGGTGCTGCTGACGGACGGACTGGCGCTGGGGCACAAGGAGCGGGGCCATGACCTGGGTCTGGCCTCCCCCCACACGCTGCTGAGGTCCGTGGAGTGCGTGCAGGGCGAGGTGACGCTGGAGATGGAGTGGGTGCCTCGGCCGGAGTACGGGCTCGTCCTGCCGGCGCTGCGCGAGGTGAACGGCGGGATGGTGGGCCGGGGCGGCGGAGCCTGCCTCGTGCTGTCCTCACCGGTGCCCCTGCGACGCGGGGGCTCGGAGGCGACCGCCACCTTCACGCTGCGCGCGGGCGGGACGGCGGCGTTCGCCCTCCAGCACCACGTCCATGTGGTGACGGAGCTCACGCCCTGGACCCAGCGGGAGATCGCCCGCCGGCTGGAGGACACGAGCAAGGGGTGGCGGGGTTGGTCCGACATGCACCAGCGCTACAAGGGGCCCTGGGAGGAGCTGGTCCACCTGAGCGGCCGGGTGCTCCGCGCGCTCACCTTCCAGCCCAGCGGGGCTGTCGTGGCCGCCGTCACCACCTCGCTCCCGGAGGGGGCCGGCGGCAGCCGCAACTGGGACTACCGCTACACCTGGGTGCGCGACGCCAGCCTCACGCTGGACGCCCTGTGGGTCGCGGCCTGCCCGGACGAGGCCTACCGCTTCCTCGACTTCCTCGCCGAGGCTGCCGAGGGGCAGCTGGCAGGCGGGAGGGATCTGCAGATCATGTTCGGCATCGGCGGTGAGCACGACCTCTCCGAGCGGGAGATCCCGCACCTGCGCGGCTGGCGCCAGAGCCTCCCCGTGCGGGTGGGAAACGACGCCTGGAAGCAGCGGCAGATCGACGTGTACGGCGAGCTGCTGGCCGCGGTGCACCGGCTGGCGGACAAGCTGCGAGACCTGGACCCCAGCACCCGGAGGTTCCTGGTGAACGCAGCAGAGATGGCGGCGGTCCGCTGGAACGAGACGGACCAGGGCATCTGGGAGGTGCGCGGGGAGCCGCGCCACTTCCTCTACTCCAAGCTGATGTGCTGGGTGGCGCTGGACCGGGCCATCCAGCTGGCGGACCTGCTCGAGGCCCAGGACCGCGTGGAGCGGTGGAAGGCCATCCGGGAGGAGATTCGCGAGGCCATCCTCACGCGCGGCTGGAGCGAGCAGGCGCAGGCCTTCACCCAGTCCTTCGGCTCCGACGCGCTGGACGCCTCCAACCTGATGATGCCCATCGTGGGCTTCCTGCCCGCGACCGACCCGCGCATGCGCGCCACCATCGACGCCACCGCGGAGCACCTCACGGACCGGCACGGCCTCGTCTACCGCTACCGGGCTGCGGACGGGCTCGAGGGCGAGGAGGGCACCTTCCTCCTGTGCACCTTCTGGCTCGCGCAGGCGCAGGCGCTTGCGGGAGAGCTGGACGCGGCCAGGGCCACCTTCGAGCGCGCGGCGGCCTTCGTGAACGACGTGGGGCTGCTCGCCGAGGAGGTGGACCCCGAGACGCGCGAGCTGCTGGGCAACTTCCCGCAGGCGTTCAGCCACATCGGCCTGGTGAACGCCGCGTGGGTCATCTCGCAGGCGGAGCTTCGCCCGCAGGCACCCATGGAGGCTCCCGAGGAGGTCATGGCCCCTATGTGAAGGGGGAGCGCGCCCGTCGTCGTTCGTTCGCACCGGAGGAGTGCCATGAAGGCCATCGCCGTCACACCGAAGACCCCCAACAGCGCCCGCGTCATCGAGGTGCCCGAGCCGAAGGTCGGGGACGTCCCCAACGGACGTGGCGTGCGGGTGAAGGTGCTACGGGTGGGGCTCGACGGGACGGACCGCGAGATCAACGACGGCCTGTACGGCGCTGCGCCACCCGGGTTCGACTACCTGGTGCTGGGACACGAGAGCTTCGGCGTGGTGGAGGAGGTGGGGCCGGCAGTGCACGAGTTCGCCCCGGGGGACCACGTGGTGGCCCTGGTGCGCCACCCCGGCCACAGCCTCTACGACACCATCGGCCGGCCGGACCTCACCACCGAGGCGACGTACCATGAGCACGGCATCAACCTGCTGCACGGCTTCCTCACGGAGTCGTACGTGGACGAGCCCGAGTACCTCGTGAAGGTTCCGCAGGGCCTGAAGGAGGTGGGCGTTCTTCTCGAGCCCGCAAGCGTGGCGGAGAAGGGCATCAACCAGGCCTATGAAATCCAGCGCCGCCTCAAGGTGTGGCAGCCGAAGTGCGCTGCGGTGCTGGGCGCTGGGCCGCTCGGGCTCCTGGCCACGCTGTTCCTGCGCCTGCGCAGGCTGGAGGTGGTGACCTTCGCACGCCAGGAGGCGCCCTACCTCAACTCGGAGCTGGTGGAGGCGCTCGGAGCAACGTACGTCAGCACGAACCAGCGCTCGCTCAGCCAGGTGGCCATGGAGGGCCCGCCGTTCGACCTCATCTTCGAGGCCACCGGCTACTCGCCGCTCGTGTTCGAGGCCATGGGCGTACTGGCGAAGAACGGCGTGCTGGTGCTCTCCAGCGTCACCGGCGGCAAGCGGATGGTGGAGGTCCCCGCGGATGCGCTCAACCTCTCCTTCGTGCTCGGCAACAAGGTGATGGTCGGGACCGTCAACGCGGCCCGCGAGGACTTCGAGGCGGGCGTGCGTGACCTGAGCATGGCCGAGGCGGAGTACCCCGGCTGGCTGAGGCGCCTGCTCACGCGCAAGGTGGAGGGCCTGGGCACGTGCCCGAAGGAGATCAAGCTGCTCGAGTTCGGGCCCGGGAACATCAAGACGTTCGTGGAGCTGGCGCCGCTGCAGTGAGCGGGCGCCCGCCTTGCGCGGGGGACGTCGCGCATGCACCTTCGCTGCATGGATGTGCGCCACGGGAGGGTGAAGGCGACGCTCCTCGCCGTTCTCGCGGGTCTGCTCCCTTCGTCCATCCAGGCGCAGCCCGCGTCTGCGGAAGGCGATGGCGAGGAGCGGGCCCGCCATGCCGCCGGACTCTTCCTGGGGGTGACGCTCTTCGAAGGCGAGGTCGTGCCGACGGTGGGCGGTGACTACGAGTTCCGCTTCCTGGAGCGCGTCGGCGTCGGGGCGATGGTGGAGTACGCGGCGGGAGGGCTCGACGCGGGGATCCTCGCCGTGCCCCTCGTCGTTCATCCGGTCGGGGAGCTCTCGCTGGCCGTGGCGCCGGGGCTGGAGGTGCGCGCCGGCGAGGTGGATCCCCTCGTGCGACTGGGCGCCTCCTACGACTTCATGCTCGGTGACTTCTTCCTCGCACCGGTTGCGAGGGTCGACCTCGTCGCGCGAGAGCTGGTCCCGGTGCTCGGCGTCGAGCTCGGTCACCGGTTCTGAGCTGGATGCCCGGGAGGGGTCGGTGGGGCGGGATGAAGGCCGCCTGAATGCCCGCCAGGTGGAATGGCCGTGCCCATGCCCATCCTTGGAACATGGGAAGGACGTGCACATGCGCTTCGTGACGACGTTCCTGGCGCTCGCGTGCGGCGTGTCCGTCGCGAATGGGCCGCTGTCCAACCCGCCCACCAACTTCATCTGGATACGCTTCGCACGCCTGGAGTTCTTCGAGGACGGCGGGACGCCCCTGGCTGTGCCTCCGGCGGAGATAAACGTCGAGGTGGTCCGCAATGACCCTGCGATGGACACCATCGTCGGCCCCAACCCCAAGGTGTACAAGCTGGCGGAGGGCTTCCAGTTCACCGAGGGACCGGTCTGGGTGCCCCGCATGGGGGCCCTCCTCTTCAGCGACCCCAACGCCAACACCATCTACAAGTACGTCCCGGACGGTGAGCGGGGTGAGCTGAGCGTGTTCCGCCGGCCGAGCGGCTACTCCGGTGCGGACATCGCCGAGTACACGCAGCCGGGCTCCAACGGCCTGACGCTGGACCCGCAGGGCAGGCTCACCATCAACGAGCACGGCAACCGGCGCGTGGTGCGCCTCGAGCCGGACGGGCGGGTGACGGTGCTGGCGGACCGGTACGAGGGCAAGCGCCTCAACAGCCCGAACGACCTCGTCTACCGCTCCGACGGCACGCTCTTCTTCACGGACCCGCCGTTCGGCCTGCCGAAGATGGCGGACGACCCGCGCAAGGAGCTGCCCTTCAGCGGCGTGTACTCGCTGCGCAATGGGGAGCTGCGGCTGGTGAGCAGTGAGCTCAAGGGGCCCAACGGCATCGCGCTCTCCCCGGACGAGCGCTTCCTCTACGTCGGCAACTGGGACGAGGCCCGCAAGGTGGTCATGCGCTACGCGGTGAACCCCGACGGGACGCTCTCCGACGGGCGGGTCTTCTTCGACATGACCCGCGCGCCAGGTGAGGATGCGATCGACGGCATCAAAGTGGACCAGCAGGGCAACCTCTACGTCTCGGGCCCGGGCGGGCTCTGGGTGCTCTCTCCCGGGGGCAAGCACCTGGGCACCATCATCACGCCCAGGCACGTGCACAACATGGCCTGGGGCGATGAGGACGGCAGGACGCTGTATCTCGCCGCACGCGACAGGCTGTACCGCATGCGCCTGAACGTCCCCGGAGTGCGTCCCCTTGGCGGGCGCGGCAGCGGGGAGGGCAGTCGCTGAGGAGCGAAGAGGCCCCGGTTTCCGCTGTGCGTCGGTGCCAGGAGTGCGAGCGGGCAGGCGACGAAGTACCATTTATCTACTAATTGGTACCAATTTAGTAGTTGGTGAGTGCCTGTCCTGTTAGGACTGAACTACTATCGAAGACCCGATTAGTAGTTCAGGAGAATGGACGTGCAGCTCCCTTCTCGTCCCCCCGATGCGCTCCATCTGCTCTCCGTCGCCGCTCGCTCACGGCTCGTCGTTGCGCTCGCGGAAGCGGCGGTCAAGCCCGAGCTCGACGGGCGATACCTCCACTGGGAGGAGGTCCGACGCCGCTCCCCGCCGTCCGGACTGACGTCCGAGGAGTGGTGGATGGCCATCTCTCTGGCGCGAAGTGTGGTGAGGACGGAGCTTCCTCTCCGCGACAAGGAGGGGACATCGTTTCACTTCGCGCGTACCGACGGAATGCAGC
Source organism: Myxococcaceae bacterium (assembly GCA_022616315.1). Taxonomy (GTDB): domain Bacteria; phylum Myxococcota; class Myxococcia; order Myxococcales; family Myxococcaceae; genus JAKEEX01. Next base: position 636 of record JAKEEX010000647.1, on the reverse strand, counting down.
GACTTCTCCACTTCGTCGACAGACAGGTCGGAGGGCAGCTGGAGGTTCATGACTCGCAGCTGACCAATGCCAGCACGCGCGACCGGTACATCATCCGCTCACTCATCGAGGAGGCCATCACCTCGAGTCAGTTGGAAGGGGCCTCCACCACTCGACGGGTCGCAAAGCAGATGCTCCTGGAGGGCCGGCAGCCACGGACCCGCGACGAGCGGATGATCTCGAACAACTTCGAGGCGATGCAGCTCATCCGTGCGCGCGCGGGGGTGCCGCTGAGCCCCGCCTTCATCTGCGAGCTTCACGAGGTCCTCACGCGCGGCACCCTCGAGAGCGGCGAGGCAGGTCGTCTGCGGCGCCGCGACGAGCACGTCACTGTCCAGGACCGCGCGGACGGGACGGTCCTGCACGTCCCTCCGGATGCCGCCGAGCTCCCGGAGCGCCTCGAAGCGCTCTGTGCATTCGCGAACCAGGATGGGGAGGATGCCTTCATCCATCCGGTGGTGCGCGCAGCGACACTGCACTTCGCGCTGGCCTATGACCATCCCTTCCTCGACGGGAATGGCCGCACGGCGCGTGCCCTCTTCTACTGGAGCATGCTCCGGCAGAAGTACTGGCTCGTGGAGTTCCTCTCCATCTCGC
>JAKEEX010000083.1 GCA_022616315.1 Myxococcaceae bacterium | reverse complement strand
TGGCGCATGGCCGCAATGGGTGCCGGGTTCGGCATGCTCGCGGCGGTGGGAGCGGGGATGTTCGCCACCCGGCGCGTGCTGGATGCGCCGCCGTCCGTGACGCTGCGCGAGTTGCAGAGCTGAGGCGCGGGCGTCCGTGCTCTGACTGACGCCAGGGGCCTCGACCCGCTCGGCACCCCTGACGTGGTGCGGGAGGGCCAAGCCCCCGACGTCCGTCAGGGCTGGACCCGTTCATCCGCGGCACCTGGATGTGTCGGTGTGCCTCAGCGACTCCGCCGACCGACCCCACCGCCGCGCGGAGGACGACCCACGCCTCCCTTGGGCCCGCCGCGTCGCTCCGCGCTCCTGCCTCCTGCAGAGCCACTGCGGCGCACCCCACCTTTGCCTCCTGCAGAGCCACTGCGGCGCACCCCACCTTTGCCACCTGCAGGGCCGCTGCGGCGCACCGCACCTCTGCCTCCTGCGGAGCCACTGCGGCGTGCTCCGCCCTTGTCACCCGGGCGGGCTGTGCCACGGCGGTCGCTCTGTCTCTGGCCCTCGGCGGGGCCCGGCCGCGTCTTGCCTGCTGTGGCCCTCCCCGGCGCGCCGGTGCGCCCGCGCGTCCGGTCCGTCCGCGAGGCCTCTCGCGCCACGCGCCCCTCTCCCCGTGCACCGGACGGTGCCTGGCCACGCCGGATGGGCGGACGTCCCTTGGCCTTCACCGTCCCCCGACGGGCCTCCTCCCGCTCGGGCGGGAGCCGCTCGAACTCGCCCCGGCGCTCGAGCAGTCGCTCCAGTTCCTCCGCGAAGACCGGCTCCCCGCGGGGCACGGCAGCGCGTGGGATGGGCATGCGGATGATGCGCTCGATGGCGCGCACGGCCTCCTCGTCGCGCGCCGTGACGAAGGAGGAGGCGCGGCCGCTCGCACCGGCTCGCGCGGTGCGGCCGATGCGGTGGACGTAGTCCGCAGAGGAGTACGGGAGGTCGAAGTTGATGACGTGGCCCACGTCCTCCACGTCCAGGCCGCGCGAGGCGAGGTCCGTGGCCACCAGACAGCGGAACTGGCCCTTCTTGAAGCCCTCGAGTGCCTGCCGGCGCTGACCGCGCGTGCGCTCCCCGTGGAGGACCGCCGCCTTGTGGCCCGCGCGCTTGAGGGCCTCCTTCACCCGCTCCGCGCGCTCCTGGGTGCGGGTGAAGACGAGCGCGCTCAGCTGGTCCCGCGCGAGCAGGGAGAGCAGCAGCGGCTCCTTCTCCTCCAGTTCCACCTCGTAGAGGCGCTGCACGGCGCGGGAGGCGGGCGTGCCGCTGGGAGTCACCTCCACGCGGACGGGCCGGCGCAGCACCTCCTGCGCGAAGCGTGTGACGTCGTGGCCGAGCGTCGCGGAGAACAGCAGCGTCTGGCGCTCGCGGGGCAGCGCGGCGAGGACCTGGGACAGCTCGGGCATGAAGCCCATCTCGAGCATGCGGTCCGCCTCGTCCAGCACGAGCATCCGCACGTGCGCGAGGCTCACCACCTTCTCCCGGAGGAGGTCCGCGAGCCGGCCCGGTGTGGCGAGCACCAGCGCGGGGCGCTGCCGGAGCGCCGCCACCTGAGCGCCCACCTCCGCCCCGCCGATGACCACCGCCTGCGTGACGCCGCGGGGAGCGCCGAAGAAGGCGGCCTGCTCGGCAATCTGCTGCACCAGCTCGCGCGTGGGGGCGAGCACCAGTCCGAGCGGCCCTTCCTCTCCCGCGGCGAGGCGCTCGACGAGCGGGAGCAGGTAGGCCGCGGTCTTGCCCGTGCCCGTCGCCGCGCAGCCGATGACGTCACGCCCCGCGAGCGCCGGGGGAATGGCCTGCGCCTGGATGGGGGTGGGCGTCTCGAAGCGGGCGCGCCGGACTGCGCCGAGAGACTCGGGGGAGAGGCCGAGGGAGTCGAAGGGTGTGCTCACGCGGAAGGGGCTATCACGCCCGTGTCCCGGAAGCGCGGTGCTCGAGGTGCAGTGCACCCGCTCCGAACAGGCAGGCAGCCGGTCGCTGCGGTCCGGGTCTCGCGCTCGAAGCGGTTCAGCGCAGCGGGGGCTGACCCGTCAGCTCGAGGTAGCGCGCCACCAGGCGAAGCCGTGCGGCATCGAACGCGTCTCCGTCGTCCGGCACCTGCGAGGCCGCCGGAATCAGCTCTCGCGCCACCTCCCGCGCGAACTCCGGGTCTCCCGCGTCGCTCACCAGCTCGAGCCACTCGTAGTCCTGGACACCCTGGCGGATGAGCTTGAGGCGCAGAGAGGCCACGGGGACGTGGCTCATTCCGCCGATGGTCGCGGGGGTGCCCGGGTAGAAGAGCGTGCCGTCCCCGTTCCCGTTGAAGCGGAACTGGTCCTCCCAGGCGGAGGCGAGCATGCCCACCGTCTGGTAGTACAGCTCACCCGTGCCGCCACCGAGGAAGGTGAGCCACTCCATGGCGCGCGCCTTGGCACCCGAGCGGTCCAGCATGTACGAGGGCCAGCCCGCACCCGGCCGGTTCTCCGGTGCGTTGGTGCCGTACGCGCAGCCGTGGCTCATGCAGCTCTGGTACAGCCACAGCTCCGCACCCGGCCGCGAGCGGAGGCCTTCGTAGGTGGCGCGCTGGTTGCCCTCGTAGGGAGGCTCGGTGCCCTCGAAGTGGTTGATGAGGGGCGCCAGGACGTCCACCTGCTCGGCCAGCCCGTGCGCCTCCACCTCCTGCGCGGTCGTGGTGAGGAGCGTGCGCAGGCCTGGGGCGGCACTGCGGGTGAGCGCGACACGGGAGGCCACGTCCTCCCACGTCGTGCCGAAGGGCGGCTCGTCCCCCACGTAGTCGTAGGCGCGCGTCAGCCAGCCCCTCTCGGCGAAGTGGCGTGCGAAGTCGGCGAGCCCCTCCGCGGTGGGCTCGCCCACGTACTGCACGCTGGTGACGCGCGCACCCGGCAGCCGTGTCTGCGCAGTGCCATCCAGGAAGGGCGCCCACTCCGCATCGAAGGCGGCCCAGTCGGTGGGCCCGGGCGTGCGAGGGAAGGCGCTGGAGAGGCTGATGCGATGCTCGAGTGCCATCCGGTGGTAGGCGGAGAGGAGCGCGACCTCCTCCTCGGGGCTCCCGCACGTCTCGCTCCCGGTGTGAGCCAGGCACACGTGCGGTGGCCAGAGCAGGAACGCGGTGGCGAGCGAGGGCGTGGAGGGCAGCGTCGCGTCCACCACTGTGAGGCGCACCGGCACCACCTCGGAGAAGCCCTCGCCCGTCAGCTGCACCTCGCCGTGGTACTCGCCGACAGCTGCGTCCTCCGGCACGCGCACGTCCACCCAGAGGGCGCGCGTCTCGCCGGCGGGCACATCGAAGGGGAAGGCGCGTCGCACCTCGCCGCCGATCTCGTCCACGTCGGGCACCAGCGGGTCAGGCCACGGGCCCACCTCTGCCTCGGGCACGGAGGGGCGCCGGGTGGTGATGAGCTCCTCCCGATAGAGCGTCACGTCCGGTGCGGTGATGGTGTCTGGGCCCGTCAGGCCTTCCAGTTGCGCGCGGACCCCGCGCAGGCCGGATGCACCGCCGTGCAGCGCCAACTGGAACGAGACGAACTCGTTGCGTGCGCCCACCAGGTGCACATCCCGCTGCGCCTCCGGTTGTGCCGAGGGCCGCACCTTCTCGGTCGGCCCCTCCGTCCACACCGTGGGGGCGCCGGGCGTGGCGGCGAGGACCCCGGCGCTCGCGAGCAGGACCAGGAGCACGGTGAGAATGTGGGATGCACGGGCCACATAGCGACAACCACATGCCCACCTTCGCGCTTCCGGGGTGAGCGGGGAGGCCTTCGAGGGAATACTGGTAGGGTCTCAGGCGCACAGAGCGGGGAGACCATGGTGCGACTCTTCTGGATGTTGGCGTGGCTCTCGACGGCTGCGCTCCCGACCGCCGCGAGCGCGGCCACTCGGGCAGGGAACACGCAGCCGGGCCAGAAGGCGGACGCCGAGCAGGCGGTCCAGACGCGCGCCGACACACAGTGCCCGAGCGGTACCGTGAAGGGGTGCGTGGACGCAGCGCGCGAGGCCGAGCAGAAGGGCGACGCTCCACGGGCCGCCACGTTGAACACCCGCGCATGCGATGCGGGCGTCGCCGGTGCCTGCGCCGCGCTCGGGGAGGCGCTCGCCACCGGCTACGGCGTCTCCCGCGACGACGCCCAGGCGGCACGTCGGCTCCAGCGCGGCTGCGACCTCGGGGCCGCCCGCGCATGCACCACGCTGGGGACCCTCACCTGGCAGGGGCGCGGCGTGAAGGCCGACCCGGCCCGTGCCGGCAAGCTCTACCTGCGCGCGTGCGACGGCGGAGACGCGACGGGCTGCTTCAGCGCGGGCATCTGCGCCCGCACCGGCACGTGCGCACCCAGAAGCGACGCGAAGGCGAAGAAGCTCCTCCAGCGCGCGTGCGACGGCGGCGAGACGCGGGCCTGCAGCGCCCTCGGTGGCCGCTGACGCATCGAAGGCACGGCGCCCGCGCGGTTCGATGCTCGCGGCAACACTCAGACAGTGGGCCCCTGAGCCTGGTCCAGAGGAATCAACCGGCCCTCCACCTTGAGCTGCACCAGGTTGCTGGAGCCATGACCGACTTCCGCGGCGCCCCTGCCCGCGCGCTGCATGTCGAAGGTGGCGTGAGGATTCCGCGACGACACCCGCCCTGCCTGGAAGACCGCGAGCTTCGTGGAGAGTGCCGCAGCGGTGCCGAGCACTGCTGAGGCCGTTCGCGCCCACTTCACCCGCGCGGGCAGGAGCGACAGGGCGAGGCTCGCCACCGCCATCGCCTTGCCTGCCTTCCACAGCGCTCCCGAGCGACCCTCCGCCAGGGGACGGGCCACCTCGGGCACCTTGCGTGCGTCGCGCTCCACCGCCTCGCTCGAGACCAGCTCGGCGATGCGCCCGGCGACCCCGAAGCGCCGTGCAATCTGCTGTTCCCTCGCTCCATGCGCCGTCAGCTGAAGCAACGACGAGAGGCTCGTCATCGACGACGCCGTGAAGAGGAACGGGAGCGACCTGCGCGTGGACTGCCACACGGGCACGGCGGTGTTGTTGACGAGCACCGCCGTGTAGCCGGTGAACGGCAGCGCGACCACTGCCGCCGCGTAGCCTGCGGCGTCCCCTACCCTCCGCAGCGCACCCGGCGCGTCCGAGAGCAGCGCCGCGATCCCACTGAAGCTCGAGATGGCCGCGAGCATCCACGCGCCCATGCTCATCGGTGAGGTGGGACGGAACACGCGGAGCATGTTGAGGAACCGGCTCGGGCGGCCCAGGTCCGCGATGAGCAGCCCCCCGCTCACCGCGCAGCACGACACACTGACCCAGCGCAACCTCCGGACGAAAGGCCGGAGCACCTCGTCCCCTGTGAGCGTCACTGCCCCCGCGAGCGCACCCGCCGCACCCGCGAGCCCCTCCATGTAGAAGTAGACGGGAACCGTCCAGATCCACACCGGCGCCTTGAGCACCGGCTGCCCGTAGTACGTGGGCCTCGCCGCGGTCGCGACCGCGTGGACCGGCGGCACCTCCGTCACACCGGGCGCAGGAAAGGCCTCCTCGACGCGCTTCACCTGCTGCTGGGCCCCCTCGCCGAGAAGCACTCCGAGGCCGGGGTTGACGTTGCGTCCGTCCTGCATCGCCGCAGGGTCGTCACGGTACCTGCGAGTCACCGGCTCGCCTCCCGAACGGAGAACGCGGCCGTCAGCGCCACCGCAGCCATCCCGAGCCCGGCCACCGCGAGCGCCTGCCATGCCGCGTGTGCCTTCTTCGTGGGCACCACCGGGTCCGGCGGCAGGTTGTAGACCTCCGGACGGTCCACGAGCAGGAAGAACGCGTTCAGCCGCCCCGTGCCAGGTGTGTTCTCCGCATCCATCCCGTACAGGTAAGCGTCGGTGACGCCCTTCCCGTGCAGCTCGGCCAGCCGCTGCTCCGCCTTGGACCGGAGCTCGTCCTGGTCCCCGAAGGTGATGGACGCCGTGGGGCACACCTTCGCGCAGGCCGGCTGCATGTCTCCCTTCAGCCGGTCGTAGCAGAGGGTGCACTTCCAGGCCCGGCCGTCATCCTTCCTCCGGTCGATGACCCCGAAGGGACACGCCGCCACGCAGTACCCGCATCCGTTGCAGACGTCGGGCTGCACGTAGACGCTGTCGAACTCGGTCCGGATGATCGCCCCGGTCGGACATGCCTCCAGGCAGGCGGCGCGCTCGCAGTGCTTGCACACATCCGACATGAAGAGCCAGGAGAAGTCGCCGATGCCCGCCGTCTGTCCCTGCAACCGGATGGGCCGCTCCACGAAGGCCACGTGCCGCCATGTCGAGGCGCCCACGTGGCACGTGTTGTCGTACGACATCCCGGTGAAGACGAAGCCATCATCGGGCAGCTGGTTCCACTGCTTGCACGCCACCTCGCAGGCCTTGCAGCCGATGCAGACCGTGGTGTCGGTGAAGAAGCCCTTTCGAGGGGTGGGATCCGTGGCGGGCATCACGGATTCTCCTTCGGTACACGTCGTCCACGCACGATGTCCGCGGTGAACGCCTTGCTCTCCTGGATGAAGACGTTCGGGTCCGCCACGAGCGGGAGAAGGTCGTTCGCGCTCGACCCGCGGACGCGGCCGCTGTAGCCCCAGTGGTACGGGAGCCCAATCTGGTGACACGTCGTTCCGTTCAGCTGAAGCGTCGGGACACGCGTCGTCACCATCACCCGCGCTTCGATCGCGCCTCGCGCCGTGCGGATGGTGGCCCAGTCACCGTGCGTTAGTCCGCGCAGCTCCGCGAGCTCCGGTGAGACCTCGCAGAACATCTCCGGCATCAGCTCGGAGAGCCAGGAGAGCCAGCGCGACATCCCGCCCGCCGTGTGGTGCTCGGTGAGCCGGTACGTGGTGACGACGAAGGGGAAGCGCGGGTCTCCCCAGGCGCGGTGGTACGGGTTGTCCCTCCGCTCCCACTCGAGGCGCCTGGGATTGCGCCCCTGGCCATAGAGCGGATTCTGCATCACTGACTCCTCCGGCTCGTAGTGGGCGGGCAGCGGGCCATCGAGCAGTCCGCTCGGCGCGAAGAGGCAACCCTCTCCGTCCGGCTGCATGATGAACGGGGCAGTCCCGGAGAGCGCCTCGAGCCCCGTGGCGCCCTCTTTGGGCCTGTAGTCCGGAGGCGTGGTGACGTTGAAGTCGGGCTCGTCCTCGCCCACCCATTGCCGCTTCTGCGTGTCCCACCAGACGTACTTCTTTCGCTCCGACCACGGCCGTCCTTCGGGGTCCGCCGATGCACGGTTGTAGAGGAGGCGCCGGTTCTTCGGCCACGCCCAGCCCCACCCGCTCGCGACCCAGGACTGCTCACGTCCGGGCCGACGGCGCGCCACCTGGTTCACTCCATCCGCGTAGCAGCCGGAGTAGATCCAGCAGCCGCACGCCGTGCTCCCGTCGTCCTGCAGTGCCTCGAATCCGCTGACCGGAGCGCCGCTCTTCACGTCGTAGCCATTGACCTCCCGCAGGACCGCCTCCGCGTTGGTCTCCTCGTGCTCGCCCTCCAGCGGGTACTCCCACGTCAGCGCCTGGATGAGCACGTCACGCCTGTCGCGTGACTCCGCGTAGAGCGCCTTCAACCTGCGTCCGAGGTGGAAGAGGAAGTGCAGCTCGCTGCGAGCATCCCCCGGAGCAGGCACCGCGGTGTGGTGCCACTGCAGCAGCCGCTGCGTGTTGGTGAACGAGCCATCCTTCTCCGTGTGCGCCGCCGCGGGGAAGAAGAAGACCTCGGTCCGGATGTCCTGGGGCCTCACCTCCCCGGCCTGGACCTCCGGCGCCTTGCGCCAGAAATCCGCGGTCTCGATGAGCGCGAGGTCGCGCACCACCAGCCAGTCCAGCTTGCGGAGCCCCTCGCGCTGGAGCGCTCCATGCACCGAGCCCACGACGGGGTTCTGCCCCATGACGAAGTAGCCGCGCACGCCACCGTCGGCCATGCTCGCCACCGTCGCGAGGTGCGAGTGGTCCTCGCTGATGCGCGGCAGCCGGTCGAACAGGAAGTCGTTCTCCACAGTCGCCCTCTCGCCGAACCACGCCTTGAGCAGCGAGACGAGGTACTTCGGCAGCTGGCTCCACCCGGCCGCCGGAGACGCGTAGGTGCGGAGGTACGCCTTCAGGTCCTTCGTGAGGTCCACGTCCGGCATGGGCAGGTATCCCGGCAGCAGGTTGAAGAGCGTGGGGATGTCCGTGGAGCCCTGGATGGACGCGTGCCCACGCAGCGCCATGATGCCGCCGCCCGGCCTGCCGATGTTCCCGAGCAGGAGCTGCACGATGGCCGCAGCGCGGATGTACTGCACGCCCACCGTGTGCTGCGTCCACCCCACCGAGTAGACGATGGCGGAGGTGCGCTCACGGCTGGAGTTGTCGCAGAGCGTCCTCGCCACCCGCAGGAAGAGCTCGCGGTCCAGCCCGCAGATGCGCGCGACCATGTCCGGCGTGTAGCGGGCGTAGTGGCGCCTGAGGACCTGGAGGACACAGCGCGGGTGCTGGAGCGTCTCGTCGCGCCCTTCGAATTGCCAGCTGTCGGTGTCGTACTCGCGCGCTTCCGCATCCCAGCCGCTGAAGAGGCCGTCCAGGTCCTCCGTGTCGCGGTAGTCCTCGCGCAGGACGCGGGCCGCGTTCGTGTAGCTGCGCACGTACTCCTCGAAGTAGCGCCCGTTCTCGAGGATGAAGTGGATGAGCCCGCCGAGGAACGCGATGTCCGTCCCCGGCCGGAGGGGCACGTGCAGGTCCGCGAGAGCGCTCGTGCGCGTGAAGCGCGGGTCCACGTGGATGACCACCGCACCTCGACGGCGTGCCTCCATCACCCAGCGGAAGCCGACCGGGTGGCACTCCGCCATGTTGCTGCCCTGGATGAGGATGCAGTCGGAGTGCTGCAGGTCCTGCTGGAAGGTGGTGGCCCCTCCGCGACCGAACGAGATGCCCAGACCGGGCACCGTGGAGGAGTGTCATATCCGCGCCTGGTTCTCGACCTGCACCACCCCCAGCGCCGTGAAGAGCTTCTTGATGAGGTAGTTCTCCTCGTTGTCCAGCGTGGCCCCGCCCAGGTGCGCGATGCCGAGCGTGCGGTGCAGCGCCTCGCCGTCCTCGGACGTCTCCTCCCACGTCTCCTCGCGCGTGCGCTTCACGCGCTTGGCCACCATGTCCATGGCCTGCTCCAGCGGGAGCACCTCCCACTCCGTGCCGTACGGACGCCGGTAGAGCACCCGGTCCAGCCGGTGCGTGCCCGTCACGAGCTGGAACGTGGCGGCTCCCTTCGGACAGAGCGTGCCGCCGGAGATGGGCGAGTCCGGGTCCCCCTCGATGTCCAGGAGCTTCCCGTCCTTCACGTAGACGAGCTGACCGCACCCGACCGCGCAGTAGGGACAGACGGACTTCACCACCGCGTCCGCCGTGCGGATGCGGGCTGCCAGTCCTCGGGTGCGAGCGGAGGCCGCCGTGGCTCCAAGGCCCGTGACGTCGCCGCTCCGCAGCTGCCGGAGGACGGGCCAGCTCGCGAGCTTCCCGCCGAAGGGGCCGGACGTGGCCATGGTCTCCTCCTGTGTCCAGAGGCGCTGGCTGATTCCAGAGGGGCTGAAGGCCGGGCGTTGCTCCCGCGTGCGCGAGGCCGCTCGTCGTGCAGCCAAGCAGATGTGGCCATTGCTGCGACGCGCAACGCCTACATTCCTCCACCGGATGGTTGGCGGGGAAACTGACTGGCCTATGCGCACGACATCCCTGGAAGCCCATTCCCTGGAAGCCGAGCCCGTCGAGCAGGAAGAGTCGCTGCTTGAACTCTACGCGTGTCCCCCCGAGGAAGAGGAGACGCTTCGGCGGTTGCTCAGGCTTCTCGCGGGTGCCCCGGTGCAGGCTCCGCTGGGCGAGCGGCTCGCGTGGCTCGAAGGGCTGCTCGGCTGGCTCCGGGCTGGCGGCGCGGTGCCCACACAGCGCGGACGGCTCGCACCGGCGGAGCCCGCGGGCTCGGCGCGGCTGCGCCTCCTGGCGGAGGTCCTCGCGGAGCTGCCCTCCGACTGCGAGGCCCTGCGGGAGGTGGTGGCCTCGGTCCTCGCAGAGACGCGCGCGCTCGAGCTGCTCACCGAGCCCGGCCTGTCCGGGGGCCGTGGTCTCATGGGGGACGCCGCCATTCGCCTCGGTCGGCGCCTGGTGCCCGCGGCGCACGACGAGCATGCGCTGGCCACGCAGGTGTGGCGCCTCTTCCCGGACGAGGAGTCCGCGGCGTGGCTGGAGGAGCTGTCGGACGAGCACGTCCTCTCCCTGTACACGCTGCTGCGGGGTCCTGCCGGTGACCGCACCTTCGCCCCGCTCGCGTCCGCCGTGGACGACGCGGTCTCGGTCCTGGCTGCACGGGTGAGCGCGCGTGGCACCGCGAGCGACGTGCTGGCGCGGCTCCCTGACGCTCCACTCGAGCACTCACCTTTCCTCCAGTTGCCGCGCGCCTGCGAGGCGCTCCGCCACGCGGTGCGCGAGGGTGCCAGGAAGGGAGAGCTGGAGCGGGTGCGCGCGGCGTGCGCGGAGACGGTGGCCTCCTGCCGTGCGGCGGTGCACTCCGTCCTCGCGCAGATGCACGAGAGTGCCGTGGACTCGGACCTCGTCTATCGGCTGGACCAGCTGGTGCACTCGCTGGACCGGCTGGAGGCGCTGCTGTGGCTGCGTGCTCCGGACCGGCCCCGCGCGGCTCCGCGCGCCACCGTGCGCCTGCTCTCGGAGCTCGTGCGCGCCCGTGCACAGGAGCGCAGCGTCACCGTGCTCTTCAGGAGCAGCATGCGCTACGTGTCGCGGCGCATCTTCGAGCACACGGGTGAGGTGGGGCGCCACTACATCACCGAGAGCAAGGACGAGTACCGGAGGCTCTTCTCCGCTGCTGCAGGAGGTGGACTGCTCACCGCGGGCACCGCGGCGCTCAAGGTGGCCATCTCCTTCGCGGCACTCCCGCTCTTCTTCGATGGCCTCGCGGCGTCCACCAACTACGCCCTGAGCTTCCTGCTCATCCAGCTGCTCGGCTTCACGCTGGCCACCAAGCAGCCGTCCATGACCGCCGCAGCGCTGGCGGCCACGCTCGACGTGAAGGCCGGCGACAAGGGGCTGCCGGGGCTGGTGAAGCAGCTGGCGCGCATCAACCGCTCACAGCTGGCCTCCGTCTTCGGCAACATCTCCGCGGTGGTGGTGACCGCCACCGTCGTGGGCACCGCACTCTGGGCCCTACGCGGCCGACCCATGATGGATGCGCACGAGGCGGAGTACGTGCTGCGCTCCCTCCACCCGCTGGAGAGCGGCACCCTCCTCTTCGCCGCCTTCACCGGCGTGCTGCTGTGGTGCTCGAGCGTCTTCGGGGGCTGGCTGGAGAACTGGGTGAGCTACCGGCGACTGCCCGAGGCGCTGGCGCGGCACCGCGGCCTTCAGCGACTGCTGGGCCCCGACCGCGCGCGGTGGCTGGGTGAGGCGCTGGGGCGCAACGCGTGCGGCCTCGGGGCCAACGTCAGCCTGGGCCTGCTGCTCGGCATGACGCCCGTGGTGTGTCGCTTCTTCGGCCTGCCCCTGGACGTGCGGCACGTGACGCTCGGCGCGGGCACGCTCGCCTTCGCCGGCACCTCCCTCGGACCCGAGCGGCTGCTCTCGCCGGACTTCCTCTGGGCCGTGGCGGGCATCGGGGGCGTGGCGGTGATGAACCTGACGGTGAGCTTCGCGCTGGGCCTCCGCGCCTCGCTCGGCTCGCGTGGGATGAAGCCGCTGGGGGTGCTGCGGCTGGCGCGGGCGGTGCTCGCCGGCGGCCTGCGCTCTCTCTCCGAGTTCGTCCTCCCACCACAGCGGCTCCTGCCGGCGCGCCGGCCCACCTCGCCCTACGGAGTGCTCTCGGCGGAGCGTCCCCGGTCCGCCCAGCGCTCCTCTCCGGACGACGTGGGTCCGCACTGAACAAGCACAAGGCGCCGTCGGTCGCCACCGGGACCATCGCCGCGGAGGGCTTGGACTCGTCTTCTGATGAAGCTCCGAGAGGAGGCCGTGCCAATCTCTCCCGGTGTCACGCGACAGCTCTGCTGGCTATCATCTCCTCGGAACTGCCCGGAGAACTCAATGAATGCCGAGCAAATCGAGGCCGAGGCATTGAAGCTGCGACGCCATGAGCGTGCTCGCCTGGCCGAGGCTCTTCTCTCCAGCCTGGACGACGACTCTGAGATCGACCAAGCGTGGGACAGGGAGGCGGACGAGCGCTATCAGCGGTACCTGGCTGGCCATGAACCGACGCTCTCCGCCGACGAGGCGCTCGCAATGTTGCGTGACGAGCGCAAGCGGTAAAGCCGGTCTCACTGATCAGTGCTGCGGTCGCCGACATCCGCAGAGCAACCCGCTTCTACGATGGTGAGGCGCCTGGGCTTGGCGAGGAGTTTCTCGCCGAAGTGCAGCGCACATTCGCTCGACTTGCTTCTACCCCGGAGCTCGGAGCGCCGACGGCACGAGGCGCCAGACGTGTGCTGCTGCATCGTTTTCCCTACGCCGTCATCTACCAGATCGAGCCCGAGCGCGTCCTCGTCCTCGCCGTGGGACATCAAAGACGCCATCCGGACTTCTGGGTTCGCAGAGGCTGACCCCTCATCCTTCGACTTCACTCACGCCGCTTCCGCGCGTACCTCCGGCCGCGGCACCAGAGCGAGCGCGGCGGCCACCACCTCGGGGCCTGCGCCACGCTGGTGCGCGTTCTCGCTGAGATGACGGCGCCAGGCGCGTGCGCCGGGCAGGCCCTGGAAGACGCCGAGCATGTGCCGGGTGATGGCCTGCAGCGGGGCGCCCCGACTGCGCTGAGCCTCGATGTACGGCAGCATGGCCTCCACCACCGCGTGGCGCTCGCGCGGTGGCTCCTTCGCGCCGAAGAAGCGCGGGTCCGCGCCCGCGAGGAGGTAGGGAGCCTCGTACACCGCGCGGCCCACCATGACGCCATCCACGTGGCGCAGCTGCTCCGCCACCGCGTCGAGGCTCTTCACGCCTCCGTTCAGGCTGATGTCCAGGTGGGGAAACTCCGCCTTCAGCCGGTGGACGAGCTCGTAGCGCAGCGGTGGGACGTCGCGGTTCTCCTTCGGGCTCAGGCCTTGCAGCCACGCCTTGCGCGCGTGCACGATGAAGCGCGTACACCCGGCGGCCGAGACGAGGCGCACGAAGCGCTCGAGCGTGGGCCACTCCTCCATGTCGTCGATGGCGATGCGCGACTTCACCGTCACCGGGAGGCCCACGGCCTCGCGCATGGCGCCCACCAGCCGTGCGACGAGCTCCGGCTCCGCCATGAGACACGCACCGAAGCGCCCCGACTGCACGCGGTCGCTCGGGCAGCCGACGTTGAGGTTGATCTCGTCGTAGCCCCACTCCTCGCCAACGCGCGCCGCTGTGGCGAGCTCGGCCGGCTCCGAGCCTCCCAGCTGCAGGGCCACGGGGTGCTCCGCGGAGTCGAAACCGAGCAGCCGCTCCCGGTCCCCGTGCAGCACCGCCCCGGTCGTCACCATCTCCGTGTAGAGCAGCGTGTGCCTGCTGACGAGGCGCAGGAAGTACCGGCAGTGCCGGTCCGTCCAGTCCATCATCGGCGCCACGCACAGGGGCATGGGGTACTTCAGCGGCATGCAGTCGGGCTCCCGTCCCATCCAGAGCGGAACGTCTACCCGCCCTTCGCCCCTCCAGCCACACCTGTTCGTCGCCGGGACGGATGGTGGGCAGACGGGCGGCACTGCCCCCTCACCCTGACCCCCTCCCAGGGGGAGGGGGAGGGGGAGCGTGGGGCTCAGTGCGTGACGAGCTGGAGGGACTGGCCCTCCGGCACGTGCTTCATCGACACCGAGTTCATGCAGTAGCGCAGACCCGTGGGCGGCGGCCCGTCCGGAAAGACGTGGCCCAGGTGCCCATCACAGCGCGCGCAGCGCACCTCGGTGCGCGTCATCCCGTAGGAACTGTCCTCCACCTCCGTCACCGCGTCCGCGGAGACGGGTTGCGTGAAGGAGGGCCAGCCGGTGCCGGATTCGAACTTCGTCCCTGCCTTGAAGAGCGGATTGCCACAGGCGGCGCACGTGTACGTGCCCGGCTCCTTGGTGCCCACGAAACAGCCTGTGTGAGCCCGCTCGGTGCCGTGGCGGCGCAGCACCTGGTACTCCTCGGGCGTCAGCCGGCGGCGCCACTCCTCGTCGCTGAAGATCAGCTTGTCAGCCATTGCGTCACGCTCCTTCGGTTGCTCCTCAATCACGCCACCGCGATAAACGTGCAGCGGCCCTGTCCCCACCGCACGGCACGCCTGACCTCGAGCCATGTCGGAATAATACCTACGGTCGTGCGAGGGCGCGGAGCCCTCTAGCATGCGCGCATGCGAACGACTCATGCGCTCATTCTTCTCCTGGCAGGCGTGCTCGCCACGGCGGGTTGCACCTGCGGCTCGGGAGGCACCCCGGACGGAGGAGGCGACACGGACCAGCTGCGCTCCCTCACGCTCACGCCGGCCGACGCGGTGCTCACGATCTCCAGCTCCACGCCCGCGACGGCCCAGTACACGGTCACGGGCACCTACTCGGACGGGCACACCGGGGACCTGACGGCGCAAGCACAGCTGACGCTCGACAACGTGGCGCTCGGCTCCTTCGCGGGGCGCAACTTCACGTCGAACACCGTGCGCGGAGGTAACACGGTGGTGCGCGCGCAGGTGGGCGCGGTCTCCGGTGAGACGTCGCTCACGCTGAAGCTGCAGCAGCAGCTCTCGGAGAGCACGCCCGGCGGCACGCCTCCGTCCAACCCCGGTGGCAAGTTCGGTGGGACGGTGGACGCCGCGCGCGCCCCCACCCTCGTCTACCCCAACAGCGGCGTCATGGTGCCCCCCAACCTGGGCCGGCTGGAGATTCACTTCCGCAAGCGGCATGCGAGCAACACGCTCTTCGAGCTCGCGTTCACCAACGCCACGACGGACGTGCGCGTGTATGTCAGGTGTCCGCCGCCGGCCAGCGCGACGCCGCCCGCGACTCCACCCTCGGGCGTCACGGACGGCTGCATCTACATGCCGTCCACGCAGGTGTGGAACTACGTGGCGGAGAGCAACCGCGGTGGCGAGCCGGTCCAGCTCACGCTGCGCGCCACCGACGACTCGGGCACAGCGGTGGGCGTCTCCGCGCCCATCACGCTCCAGTTCTCGCGCTCGGACCTCCGCGGGGCGCTCTACTACTGGACGACCTCGGGAGGTACCGCGGTCATGCGCTATGACTTCGCGGGCCCGGCAGCTGCGAGCGCCGAGCCGGCGATGACGCCGTCGAACATCGACGCCTCCGTGAACTGCGTGGGTTGCCACGCGCTCAGCCGCAACGGCAAGAAGGTGGTGGCCGAGGTCCAGGGTCAGAACGACGGCCGCATCGCGCTCATGGACCTCTCCACGGCCACGCCCACCACGAAGGTTCCCCTGCTGGACAACGGCGCGAAGAAGAGCATCTTCGAGTCGTGGAACCCGGATGGCAGCCAGTTCGTCGGCGTCTACGGGGACAGCGGAGCAACCAACTACAACCTCCTGCTCTTCAACGGCAACACGGGAGCTTCCGCGGGCGACATCGCAGGCACGGGCACCAGCAGCAACCCGGCGAACCACCCGGACTGGAGCGCGGACGACAAGCACATCGCCTACGTGAAGGTGGGCGTGAAGGGCACCAACCAGCGCATGGGCAAGGGCGCCGTCATGCTCCTCTCCAGGAACACCTCGGGTGCCTGGGCGACGCCCATCACTGTGGCCCCCGCGGTGAGTGGCAAGAACCGGTACTACCCGGCCATCGCTCCGGACTCTTCGTTCCTCATCTTCAACGAGTCGACCTGCCCGAGCGGGGAGAACCACACGAAGTGCAACGCGGACTCCGACCCGACGGCGAAGCTCGTCGCCGCCAGGCTCGTGGCCGACGCGCCCCCCGTCCCGCTCACGCGTGCCAACACGCCCGGCCTGGTGGACGAAGTGAACCCGCACGCGGACGGCGTGTCCGCTCTCACCAACAGCTACCCGAAGTGGAGCCCCTTCGTGCAGCAGGGCAACGGCGGGCCCGGCTCGAGGCTCATGTGGGTGACGTTCTCGTCCTCGCGCATGTACGGGCTTCGCCAGCCGCCCGCAGGCGGGACCGAGAACCCGCGCGGCACGCTCGTCTGGATGGCGGCGGTGGACCCGGACAAGGTGGCCGCGGGACTGGACCCGAGCCACGCGGCCTTCGCCCTGCCCTTCCAGGAGCTGGACACGTCCAACCACATCGCGCAGTGGGCGCAGTACCTGGTGACCGGTGGATGCGCCACCGAGGGCGAGGGCTGCACGACGGGTGGCGGCTGCTGCAACGGACTGCAGTGCGTGGGGCCGTCCGACCCGCCGGTTCCGTGTGACGTGGCGGGCGCCTGCGTCTGCAGGCCCATCCCTGAGTGCACCGCCGAGGGACAGTCGTGCACGTCCTCGGGCGGTTGCTGCGATGGGCTGACGTGCCAGGATGCGAGCGGCGCCTCCTGCACTGGCGGTGCGTGCACCTGCAAGCCACCGTGCGCGGGCATTGGCCAGAGCTGCGGCGGGGCGAGTGGCGGCGCGTGCTGCCCCGGTCTGTTGTGCAACCCCACAAGCAGCAAGTGCATCAACCCCATCGGCTGAGCGTGCTGTGAGACGCGCCGGGGCGGGCACAGCAAGTGCCCGCTCCGGCGCGGGCGCTCAGAGTGCGGCGGTGCTTCACGTCCGCGAGGGCGTCACGCAGGAGCCCATCTGCGACGCCTCGCGAAGACGAGCGCCTGGACGAGAAGTGCGCACGCACCCGCGAGCGCCCACGGCCCCAGCCAGTCGCCCCAGGCCCGCGCCAACGTGGGCAGCCGCGCCGGGACGGGCAATGCGGAGACGAGGACGTCCCGCGTGTCCACCTGCGTCTCCGCCCGAATCTCTCCCGTCGCGTCGACGAGGGCGGAGATGCCGCTGGTGGTGGAGCGCACCTGGGGAAGGCGTGACTCGATGCTGCGGAAGGCCGCCACCACCAGGTGGAGGCGGGGCGCGGGGGTTCCAGCGAACCACGCATCGTTGGAGAGGGTGACGACGAGCTCCGCGCCTCTCCGCGCGGCCTCTGCCACGTGGCCCGGGAAGAGCGAGTCGTAGCAGATGAGCGGCGCCACCCGCAGGGTGCGCCCATCCGCGAGGCCCACCTCCACCACCTCGGGCCCCGGACCGCGAGCCCACGTCCCCGCCCACGGCAGGAGCCCGCGAAGCCAGCCCGCCTCGAGCCCCGCCGGCACCCACTCCGTCAGCGGGAAGAGGTGCGCCTTGCGGTAGGCCGTGAACTCCACCCGCCCCCGGCGTGCAGGCTCGAGGAAGACGGCCGCGTTGTACTCCGTGCTTCCGTCCGAGTCATAGGCTCCGAAGACGAGGGGCACCCCATTTGCGGTGACGAAGGCGCCAATCTCCCGGTCCAGCTCTGCCCCGTCCTCGCTGCGCGGCGTGCCGTAGGTGGTGGGGTACACCGTCTCCGGCCAGATGAGCAGGTGCGGCCGGGCGCGCGCCATCACCGCGTCGGAGAGTGCGTAGTGCGTGTCGAGGATGGTGCGCACTGCACCGTAGGTACCCTGCTCGGCAGCGAGCTCCGCGTAGCGCGTGAGATTGGCCTGCACCACGCCGATCGTGAGGCTCTGGCTTTGCTCCTGCGCAGACTGCACCTGCGTGAGCCGGAGCGTGCCATAGCCAATGACGAGGAGGAGCAGGGCGAGGCCGAGGGCCGCGGGGCGTACGGTGGGGAGAACAGCCCCCCTCCCCTGTCCCTCTCCCAGAGGGAGAAGGGAGATTGTTCGCGGGGAGAGGAGGAACACGCTCGCGACTGCGCGGACGACCGCGCGCCACGCGTCGAGCACGCCCCCGTTGACGAGGAGGAGCACCAGTGTCAACCCGGGCGCCCCTGCCACGTCCGCCGCCTGGCGCAGCAGCGCGGAGGCATGAAGCCCATGGCCCAGCGTGTCGGCGAAGAGCTTGGGCCACGCCCACTCGGTGCCCACGTAAGCAAGTGCGAAGACGAGCTCCACGCGAAGGTGCCCCAGCCGCCGTGTCCTGCGGACGAGGTGCCGTGCAACCGCGGCCGTGAGGAACTGCGGTTGCAGCAGCGGCGCCGTCACGAGCATCACGCTCCAGCAAATCCACAGCGGCACTTGCGTGTAGCGGTGGAGCGCCGTCGGGAACCACCCGAACACGGTGGCTGTGAACGCCACCGTCAGCGCCCATCCGAGCGCGAGTGTCTCGCGGGTGGATCCGGCTTCATCCAGCGCGCGCAACCACGGCACGAGCGCCACGAAGCCGAGCGCCATCCACGGCAGCTCCACGCGTGAGTAGGCCCAGAGGAGCGCCGTGGTGGCTGCGATGGCGAGCGCTCGTGACAGCGAAGCCCGGTTCCACATTCCCCTCACCATTCCCTCTCCCAGGCGTAGAGGGGAGCGCGAGGTCCGCTCGATTCAGCCGTGGACGTGGACGTGGACGTGGACGTGGACGTGGACGTGGACGGCGACGTGGACGTGGACGTGGACGTGGACGTGGACGTGGACGGCGACAAGGGGAAAGGGTCAGTCGGCATCACGGCGCCGGCTCCTTCCCGTCCTCACCCGGCAGCTTCAGCATCCGGATGGGCAGCCCGGGGGGTGCGAGCTCCGGCGGGACGATGCGGTCCTCCGGAAGCGGAATGGGCTCACCGTTCGCGTCGCGCGGCTGGTGGTCCGGATGGAACATGAGGATCGCGGGCACGCGCTCCCCGTCGTCCGTGGCCTGGTAGTGACGCACGTAGCCGGGCGGGAGCTCGAAGTCCTCCGGCACGAGGATTCCCCGCTTGAGGGGCTTGGTTCCCGGGGGTGGGAAGAGGGCGATGCCGGTGGGCTCGCCCGAAGGTTCATCCGCCATGGCGAGGGGTGCCTCCTCGGGTGCGGTCCCAGGTGCCGCCTCCGGTCCGGATGGGGACACGGGCAACGCGGGCATTGCCGCGAGGCGCGAGGGCCGGGGACGTGTGGGCGCCACCGTGTCCGCTTCCTCACCTCGCACGGCAGGTGAAGGAGGGGTGGCGTCCACCTCCACGCCTCCAGGCGTCCGCGCCAACCACGCGCTGAGCCCGATGCACGCCAGCGTGAAGGCCACGGCGCCGGCGAGCAACCGGGCCCCGCCTTCCCGGCGCGGCACCTCCAGCTGCACCACTCCGTCCGGGAGGACGCGTCTGCCGCGAGCCGGAGGGGGGATGGCCACGCTTGCCTCCAAACGTTTGAACATCGACTAAGGTAGCGGTGCTCTCCACGACGCCGCAACCGCCACCCCGGAGCCGCGTCACCCTCCGTCCGCGCAGGTGACTCCATGCACGCCGCTGACGCGCACACCCTGCCTCCACCCACCCGCGCCTCCGTGTCGTCCTCCTTCCGCCTCCACGCCTACTCCGTCCCTGCGCGCGTCGTGGCCAGCACACTCCTGGTGCTGAGCGCGGCCAACCTCCTCCAGCTGGCCGTGCTGCTCGTGCTCGACCTGGCGAGGGGTGACCTCCCGCCGCCCCCCCTCCTGCTCGCGCTGCGGCTGCTGCTCCTCTCGCTGCTTCCGGGCGGGCTGGCCCTGCTGCTGCGGGCCTGGGTCTCTGCCGAGGTGGAGGTGCAGCCCACGCAGCTGGTGGTGCGCTCGCGGCACGCGTGGTTCGAGCTGCCCTTCGACGTGCTCGCGGGCGTGCGCCCCTGGCGAGTCCCCCTGCCGGGCCCCGGTCTCTCCCTGCGACTGACGTCGGGTCGCTCCTTCCGCTACGGCCTGCAGTGTGCGGACCCCACTCCGCTGCTCGCGGCGCTGGGACGCGCGTTTCCTCCGGTCGCCACGGCGGTGGACCACCCGAGCACCCGCTTCGCGCGAGCGCGCAGCGCAGCGCTGCGCCGCCGCGGACTCCAGCTGGGCGTCAAGTTCGGCCTCTTCCCGCTCCTGCCCACCGCCCTCTACTTCCGGGTGCACCAGTACATCGCCTACGGCGGATTGCTCGGTGAGTACCACCTGCTCGGCCTGGGTGCCTGGCTGAGGACGCTCGCGCTCACGTGGCTCAACGTGGCCGCGCACCTCGTCCTCTACGCCGCCGTCCTCCGCGCGCTCGTGGAGGTCGTGTCCCTCGGCGCGGCGTGGCTCCTCCCGTCGCGCGCGGAAGGCGTGCGGAAGGTCGCCGAGCTGACCTCCCGCCTCGCCTACTACGTCGGCATCCCCGCGCTCGTCGCGGCGCTGTTCCTCCGCTGAGCGGAGGGGACGCCGCGCCATCACCTCAAGGGGCGACGGGGTCGAACGTGGAGAGGATCCACCCCATCTTCTCGTGGCCCCACTTGTTCCACTCGGGGTTCTGGCCGTTGACGACCTGCGCGTCGGTGAAGTCCGGCGCGCTCGAGCCGGAGCCGGTGCCGACGGTGCCCTTGAAGTAGGTGGGGTGGGTGTTGTCGGACTGGATGTAGTCGAAGCTGGTGCCGGCGCTGGCGAAGTGGGCGTTGGCGTCGCGCACCGTGGAGCGCAGCGTCACCGAGATGCGGTTGACGTAGTCCGCCTCGGATTCCCCCGGCTGGTAGCGCAGGCCGTCCGAGTCCTTCAGCCCATCCCCGTTGGAGTCGTAGTCGGCGCCCATGTACTCGGCGAAGCTGTCCGCGCACTTGAAGCCGTGCTGCGCCGCCAGGTTGCAGGCGCGCCAGTTGCTCTTCGCCAGGTAGGGCAGGAACTTCGCCTGCTTGTTCGCCTTCTGCCCGGTCGAGGCGTCCGTGCAATTGGTGAGCACGTTGTCCGCGTCGTAGCCCGGATAGTAGATGTTCGAGATGACCTTCACCTGGGCCGTGGTGGCGTACTGATTGATGGCCTGCATGGCCAGGCCCATGTAGTTGGTGCAGTTCGCCAGCGCGGTGTCGAGCACGCCGAAGTTGCAAGTCCCGCTCTGCCCGCTGAGGTTGCTGCGCGCCTGCAGGTAGTCGTTGCCGCACATCTCGAACATCACCACGCGCACGTTCGAGGCCTGCATGTAGCTGCGCTCGGCGACGATCTTGTTGTTGTAGATGTCGTTGGCCTTGGCACCGGACTTCGTGCGCCGCACCACCTGGATGTGGGCGTTGAACGTCTTCGCCAGGTACTCGCCCTCCACGTAGGGTGCGGCACGCCGCGCCACGGCGAAGAGCCCTCCGTAGTACCCGGCGAAGATGGAGTCGCCGTAGGCCACCACGCGGTAGGTGGACGTCGCCCCCGCGCGGTTGATGGTCCACGAGCTGTTCTGGTTGATGGTGTTGGCGAGCGCCTCGCCACCGAATGCCACCGACACCACGAGCACTGCCGCGAGGGGAATCCCCCTCATGCTGCGACGTCCGGACATGGTCAGCTCCTCTCCCTTGGGAAGGGGCCGCCACGGTAGTTGACACTCAAATCAACCCGTCCACACGGGGTGGGAGGCACCGAAACGCGGGCGTTTCGGCGCTTCGCCCCTCACGCGCGGAAGTGTCCGCGAGCGGACAGCGAGCTCGGCCCCGGGGATGAGCGCGCACGTCCCATCCCCGGGACGGACACGAACGGCTCAGTCGCCGTGCACCACGATGCAGTACCTGGCCCAGATGCCGAGGACGTTCTCGAAGGTGTTCTCGGTGTACGCAATCTTGCTGATGCCGGCCTTGCGCGCCGCATCGGCCACGGTGGCCTCACCGGTGGTGACGATGCCGAGGACGGAGCTGGAGCAGGCCTGCCCCGCCTTGCCGCCGGTGCGCGCGCTGTCGGTAATCCACTCCGGCGCCGCGGTGTTGGCGTAGATGGTGGGGCCCGCGCCGATGACGGGGCGATTCATGTACTGGATGCCGGCACAGCCAGTGGTGGAGAGCGCAGCAACTGCGAGAGCAGCAGACACGAGCTTATTCACGGGAAACCCCCTCTGTTGGGCGTTGTGAAGGGAACGACGGCCGCCCTTCCTGCCAGCGCCTGACACACAGGGCAAGGAGGTTGGTGTATCAACGTCGTGCATTGGCGCCGAGCTCGAAGTCGGGGATGCGCAGGGGGACTGCGCACCATGGCGCCTGCTCGTCCCGTGCTCGCCCGCCGCGCTTCACCCGCCTGCCTGGGCAGGGACCGGCCGTCACCCCTGCCCTGGCGGACAGGGGTGCTGTGACGCGAGGTGCCTACCTTTGCCGGGTGACCTCTCCGCCCACCCATGTCCATGGGACCGCTCGCGTCGCGCGGAGGCCCTTCGCGCGCGACCGTGTCGCACCCGGGCCGCTCATGCGCCTCCTCATGGATGCGGCCTTCGAGGAGGCGCGGTGCCTGTCGTGCACGCACCTCGCGCTCGAGGTGGACGCGCTGGGAGCGCTCTCCGTCTTCGACGCCGGGTGCGCGGTGCCGGCACGCGCGAGGCTCGAGGCGCTGACGCAGTGGGCATCCGATGGGATGGGAGTGTCGGCCCTGCGCCGCGCGGCGTGGGATGCGCTCGCCGCTGTGCCGGGCGCAGTGCGGGTGGATGTCTGGGAAGATGCACGCCAGTGGTGCGCGCTGCGGGTCGCGGATGGATGGGGCTGGAAGGTGGGTGAGCTCTGCCCGGCCGAGCGGGTGCCGTGCGCGGTGCGGGGTGGCACGCGTCTGTGGTGCCTGCCCGAGCGCGGTGAGCGGTCCGTGGAGAGGGAGGTGCTCGCGGACCAGGGACGTGCCCTGGCGTTCCTCGCTCCGGGCCTCACGGTGCAGTGCTCGGACGGCGCCTCACCGGCGTGCACGTTCCACTACCCTCATGGGCTCGCGCAGCGCGTGGACGAGCTGACCGCGAGCCTGCCACGCCTCCACGCGGAGCCGTTCTCGTTCGATGTGCGCTGGGATGGCCTGCGGGCGCGCTGCGCATTGCAGTGGTGCGACGTGGATGGCGGGCTCCAGCTCGCCTTCCTCAACACGTGCGCCGTGCCACGGCAGAGTCCCCACGTCGCGGCGTGTCTGCACACGGTGCGCGCGGCACTGGCGGTGCTCGCGGATGTCCCCGTGGCGGCGCTTCCGTCCTTCCGGTTGATGCGGGGGCTCACGGCCGTCTTCGCAGTGGATGGGCCGCCTGGGCGGCTTGAGACGCTCTCGCCCGCGGAGGTGCGGGAGGTGGAGGCAGGAATCTGCGAGCGGCTCTATCCGCTTGCCCTGGAGGCGTTCGGGGGGCACCCGGTGACCCCGCGCCTGGTGTCCCAGGCCCTCGCGTCGGTGTGATGCAATCGGGCGCGGGTGGGGCCGTACCCCCGCGTGCCATGAACGCACTCACCCGCTCCGCCACCCTGACGCTCCTGCTGGTCCCCCTCGTCGCCTGCGCACATGGGCCCTCGTGGTTCGGTGGCGTGCGGGGTAGCGGCACTCTCTCCACACGCGAGGCGCAGGTCGGCTCCTTCGAGGCGGTCGAGGCGGCGGCCGAGCTCGATGTCGTCATCGAGGAGGGAGACGTTCCCCGGGTGGAGGTGACCGTGGACGAGAACCTCCAGGAGCTGGTGGAGGTGACCGTCCACCGCGGCACCCTGCGCATCGAGACGAAGGAGAACATCGACCCCAACCCGCGCAGCCGCGTCCGTGTGGTGGCGCCCCGCCTTCGCGAGGCGGTGGCGAGCGGCTCGGGAGACGTCACGGTGAAGCAGCGCCGGCGCGTGGAGGAGACGCTGCGCCTGGAGGCGAGCGGCTCCGGGGACGTGCAGTTTGCGGGAAATTCTCGCGCGCTCTCGCTCGAGCTGAGCGGCTCCGGGGACGTGGACTTCAAGGGGGACGCGGAGGAGCTGACCGCGGGGCTGACCGGCTCGGGGGACTTGAGCTACCGCGGCACGTCGCGCAGGCTCTCTCTGGAGCTGACGGGCTCGGGAGACGTGGAGCTCGTCGGGGACGAGGCCGAGCGTCTGCAGGCGGAGATGACCGGCTCCGGCAACCTCGATGCGCGCAGGCTGCCTGCCCGCGACGTCGAGGTGGACACGAGCGGCAGCGGCGATGCGCAGGTGACCGTGGCGGGCGGAGCCGCGGTGCTGCGCTCCTCCGGAAGCGGCGACATCGAGTGGGGCGGCCGGACCTCCAGCACCCGCATCCGCTCCTCGGGCAGCGGCGCGATGACGTCTCGCGACTGAGCCCCGTCCGCTCCTGGGAGAAGAATGACTGGCTGGCCATGGGCCTTTCGAGCAGCTGCCGAGAGGTCATGGTGGTTGCGCACCGCCCCCTTCGACACGTAGGTGTTCGCGTGTCCCATGTCCGCGACCGCCCAGCTGCTCGAAGCCATCCGCAAGGAAGCCCGTTCCGGAATCTGGTCCACCGGGGTGAACCTCTCGCGCGCCGGCGCCGTGGCGCTCCAGTCGCGTACCGCCGAGGAGCTCGAGCTGAGGGTGAAGGCGCCGGGGCGGCCGGTTGCCTACACCGTCGTCCTCTCTCCGGGCTACGAGAGCTGGGAGTGTGACTGCCCGAGCCGCGTGGACCCGTGCGAGCACGTGGTGGCCGCCGCCATCTCGGTCCAGCAGGCGGAGAGCGAGCAGGCACCTCTGACAGCCGCCGCCAGTCGGTGGTCGCGCGTGGTGTACCACTTCAGCCGCGTGGACGGCGGGCTGGACCTCCACCGCTTCCTCGCGCACTCCGATGGGAGGGAGGAGCCCCTCGAGGGCAGCCTGGCCGCCATCCTCGCGAAGCCTTCGCAGGCGGCCACGTTGCAGCTGGAGCAGGCGGACCTCAACGCGGACCGTCTCCTGGAGCGACGCACACGCGGTGCGCTCCCAGCCGAGAAGCTGGATGCGCTTCTGCGCGTGCTCGAGAATGCGCGCAATGTCCTGTTGGACGGCCGCCCCGTGGCGGTCTCGGATGAGCTCGTCCTCCCGCGGGTGCTCGTCGAGGACCGTGGTGGCCAGTTCGTGGTAACGGTCACGCGGGACTCCCGCGTCAGCGAGGTGCTGAGTCCCGGAGTCGCGCTGTGCGGAGACACGCTCGCACGCCTCGGTGAGACGGCGATGACGGGTGCGATGCTCCAGGCACTCCCCATCGTCCGCACCTACGCTCCCGAGCAGCTCGGCGAGCTCACCGGGAAGCTGCTTCCGGAGCTGGCCCGGCGCCTTCCGGTGGACGTGCGCAGCAAGCGCCTTCCGCCCATCGACCGCGAGCTGAAGCCGCGCATCCTCCTGCAGCTCAACCAGCTGGAGTCGGGGCTCTCCGTGCTCCCCACCCTCGTCTACGGGGCACCGCCGTCGGTGCGCATCGACGGCGATCGCATGGTGTACCTGCGCGGCGCAGTCCCCCTGCGCGACGAGGCCGCCGAGCAGCGTCTCATCCACCAGCTGCGCGACGAGCTGAACCTCGTTCCCGGCCGGCGCATGACCGTGCAGGGCCAAGAGATGGTGCGCTGGGCGGACAAGCTGCGCCGGTGGCGCGGCGACCTCGCAGGAGACGCTGCGAGCATCGTCAGTCCTGACGTCCGACTGCAGCCCTCGCTCCAGGTGGAGGCGGCCACTCCTGGTGCGGGCGCTCTCGACGTGCGCTTCACGCTCGAGTTCCAGGTGGAGGG
>JAKEEX010000646.1 GCA_022616315.1 Myxococcaceae bacterium | reverse complement strand
GTGTTCTTCGTCGGGAACATCGCGGGCCACGCGAACGCCGAGATCTTCCCGGTTCGCGCGACCCGGCTCTCATCCATCCTCACGAGCAACCCCATCTCGTACCACTCGCTCCACCATGCACGCTTCGACGGGCATTACGGGTTCGGCGTGGCCTCCATGGACTGGCTCTTCGGGACGGAGTGGAAGGACTGGAAGGCGGTCCACGAGCGCGTGATGGACGGGCGCCCGCTGACGCGCCTGGGTGAGCGCGTCGGGGAGTGAGGGGACGCGTGGGTCCGGTTGCGGGAGGCAGATGCAGGGTGCATCTTCACCTGTGTGAGAACGACGGTGGAGATCGATGAGCGGCTCCTGAAGGAGGCCCTCGAGGCGACGGGGGCGAAGAGCTCGACCGCTGTCATCGAGCTCGGCTTGAGGGCCCTTGTGGAGCGGGCGGCACGTCGTCGCCTCGTACTCCTCCAGGGAGCGATTCCCACCACGCGCGCTCCACGCCGGCGCAGACAGAAGGCACCCGCGTAACGTTGGTGGACAGCCCGGTCTGGATCGATTCCCTTCGCCCGCTCGACGCCCCATGCTGGGGAAATGTCGTCCCGGAGGTCCGCTCGTGCCCAGCAAGAAGCCCGCTCGCGCTCCTGATTCGTCACGCGGTGCTGCCGCAGTGAAAGGGACGTCACGTGAGGCCGCGTTGCCGCCCGGCTCCGCGCTCACACTCAAGGTGACGCTCCTCGAGGTGGAACCGCCCGTGTGGCGCCGCATCGCCGTGCCGGGCGACAAGACGCTGCCGGAGCTGAACCGCGTCCTCCAGACGGTGATGGGCTGGACGGAGGACCACGTCCACCTCTTCGACGACGGAGAGCGGCAATACGGCCCGCTCGACAGCGAGCTGACGGACGTCGAGGACGAGTCGGGCGTCACCGTGGAGAAGCTGCTCCATCGCCCCGAGGCCCACCTGCTGTGGGAGTACGACGCCCTCGGCGACAGCTGGGAGCACCTGCTGGAGCTGGAGCGCATCGGCCCGCCGGCCGCGGGTGAAGAGGTGCCGCGGTGCCTGGACGGGGCC
>JAKEEX010000645.1 GCA_022616315.1 Myxococcaceae bacterium | reverse complement strand
CTTGCCCAGCCGCACGGGCTCGCGCGGCTCCACCTCGCGCAGCTCCGCCTCCACGCCCGCCTCCTCGAGCCGCGCGCGCAGGAAGCCCAGGGTGTAGCGGGTGCCGTAGACGGGGAGGGGGTGGCGGCGCAGGAGCCAGGGGAGGGCGCCCACGTGGTCCTCGTGTCCGTGGGTGAGGAGGACGCCCTTGAGCTTGTGCGCGTTCGCGTCCAGGTAGCTGAAGTCCGGCACCACCACGTCCACGCCGGGGGTGAGCGCGGTGGGGAACATGATGCCCGCGTCCACGAGGAGCATCTCCTCCCCGGACTCGAACACCATGCAGTTGAGGCCAATCTCTCCCAGGCCACCGAGGGGGATGAGGCGCAGCATCGACGTCAATGTAGGGCAAGCGGTCGGGGGACGCCCGGCTGTTCGCTCTCCATGTGGGCACAGGCCTCCGTGGCCGGAGCCGCAGGAAGCGGGTATGAGCAAGGGTTCCCCCTGGAGGATGGACCAACCGCGTGGAAGCTCACCCCTTGCTCGAGGACCTCAACCCACCCCAGCGGGAGGCGGTGCTGCACGGCGAAGGCCCCCTGCTGGTGCTCGCGGGTGCGGGCAGCGGGAAGACGCGCGTCATCACCCGGCGCATCGCCTGGTTGGTGCAGGAGGCGCACGTGGCGCCCTGGCGCATCCTCGCCGTCACCTTCACCAACAAGGCGGCCCGCGAGATGCGCGAGCGCCTGGTGGGGCTGCTCGGCCCCGTGGCCAACGAGGCGGTGGTGTCCACCTTCCACTCCGCCGCCGCGCTCATCCTGCGCCGCGAGGCGGAAGGCGTGGGGCTCACCCGCTCCTTCGTCATCTACGACGACGCAGACCAGCTCCAGGTGGTGAAGCGCGCCGTCCGCGAGGCGGGCGTGGACCCGCAGGGGCAGCCGCGCGACCTCCTCCACCGCATCGACGCCCACAAGAACGCCGGTCGGCTGCCCGAGGACGTGGAGGTGGACCCCGAGGACATGCGTGGCCAGGCGGTCAAGCGCATCTACTCGGCCTACCAGCGGCTCCTGAAGGCGGCCAACGCGGTGGACTTCGGGGACCTTCTGCTCCTCCTGGTGAAGCTGTTCCGCGAGCGTCCGGACGTGCTGCAGCGCTACCGGCAGCGCTTCCGCCACGTGCTCGTGGACGAGTTCCAGGACACCAACCCCGCCCAGTCGCTGCTCCTCAAGCTGCTCGCCCCGCCCCCGTCGGCCAACCTCGTGGTGGTGGGCGACGACGACCAGTCCATCTACCGGTGGCGCGGCGCAAACGTGGAGAACATCCTCTCGTTCCCCGAGGTGTACCGCGGCGCGAAGGTGGTGAAGCTCGAGCAGAACTACCGCAGCGACCAGACCATCCTGGACGCGGCCCACGCGGTCATCGCGCGCAACCGCCGCCGCATGGGCAAGAAGCTCTTCACGACTCGTCCGAGGGGCGAGGCCCTCACGCTGCTCGCCGCGCGCGACGAGCGGGGCGAGGCCATGGAGGTGGCGCGGCGCATCCGGGCGCTGGCACGCGAGGGGTTCATCGGCTTCTCGCAGATGGCCGTGTTCTTCCGCACCAACGCGCAGAGCCGCGTGCTGGAGGAGGCGCTCCGGCTGGACCGCATTCCGTACACGCTGGTGAGCGGGCGCAGCTTCTACGAGCGGCAGGAGGTGCGGGACGCCGCCGCTTACGCCCGCCTGATGGTCAATCCCCGGTCCGACGCGGACCTCTTGCGCGTCATCAACACACCTGCGCGTGGAATCGGCGATACCACGGTGGAGCGTGTGCAGGAGGCCGCCACGTCCGCGGGGGTGAGCCTGTACGAGGCCATCGAGAGGCCCGAGGACATCACCGCGCTCAACTCCGCGGCGGTGCGCCGGCTCCAGGGGTTCCGCGCGTTGCTCGATCGGCTGGTGGAGCTCGGCCAGGCAGCGCCGGATGCGGCCAGCGCCGTGGACTTCATGCTGAAGCAGTCGGGGCTCGTGGATGCGTACGTCACCATGGGGACCGACGAGGCACTCACGCGCGCCGAGAACCTCCGGGAGTTCCTCGGCGCCGCGCAGCAGTTCGACCTGGACCGTGCGGCTGCGGCGGTCGCGGGTGCGGAGGCGCGGACGTCGCTGGAGTCTGGCGCGGACGCTCCCGAAGGGGAGGCTGCGGCGGAGGAGGGCGGTGAGCCGCTCGCCCAGGAGGTACCTGCGCTCCAGGCGTTCCTCGAGCAGATCTCACTGGTGGGCGACGCGGACCAGGACGTGGGTGAGGGCAAGGTGGCTCTCATGACGCTGCACGCAGCCAAGGGCCTGGAGTTCGACGCGGTCTTCCTCACGGGGATGGAGGACGGCGTGTTCCCGCACAGCCGCGCGCTCAACGAGAACGCGGACGAGGCGGAGATGGAGGAGGAGCGGCGCCTCTGCTACGTGGGCTTCACGCGCGCGCGAAAGCGCCTCTTCGTGAGCCTCGCGCAGTGCCGCTCGCTCTTCGGTGAGCTGCGCTACAACCCGGCAAGCCGCTTCCTGCGCGAGGTGCCGCAGGAGCTCTTCGGCATGGAGTCCAGGGTACGCGAGGCGCCGCGGCCGCAGGTGCAGCACCCCACGATGCGACGGCCCGTGTCGTACGACGAGGACACCTCGCCGCGCATCGACCGGAGCTACGGCCAGACGGTGGAGTACGACGCGGTCGAGGGCGAGGTGCGCGGGATGAAGGTGCGCCACCAGCAGTTCGGCACGGGCGTGGTGGTGGACGTGGACGGCATGGGCCCCAACGCCAAGCTGACCGTGGACTTCCCCTCCGTGGGCCTCAAGCGCGTGGTGGCGCGGTTCCTGATGCCACTCTGAGGGACGCTGCAGGCGCTTCCGACGACTGGACACCGGGAAGTCCGAAGGCCACCGCGAGCAGAGCTGTCGCTAGGGCCACGAGCCCCGGCAGGCGCAGCTCGAGCATCCGCTGGAATCCCGCCGGGCCCAGCGTGTCGTGGTTGAGCAGGACCACCGCGCCCAGTGCGCCCACCAGCACGCGGGCCACCAGGGCCCTCCCGTGCCGCTCGCGTTGCGCTGCCCACCCGAGCACGACGTAGACGAGCGGCGCCAGGGCAACGAGGTTGCTCAGCCACCCGAGCGCGGAGACGAGCGCGGACAGGTAGACCGCCGCGGCAACAGAGAGGCCCCTCGAGCGCGTGCGGTCGTGGCCGTGGCGCATCAGGAGAGCGCAGAAGACGCACGTGATGACCGCGGACACGCTGGCGGCGACCAGCGAGAGCCGCGAGAGCTCCATGGGCCCCACGTACGAACACACCATCGCGAAGATGCTCTGGTTGTCCTTCGCGCAAAGGGCGACGGGAGTGCTGGCGGCGAGCAGGGACCCCCAGGAATGGAGCTGCTGCAGGTGCTCCTGCCACCCGAACCACAGCGCGCCCGCCGCAAACGCCGCCGCGGCCGCGAGCACCATGCCAAGGAGACGCCGGTACTGCCCGAAGAGCAGGACCACGGGGAGGAGGATGAGCAGCGGGAACTTGAAGAGGCACGCCAAGCCCCACAGCGCCCCCGAGACGAGGGGGCGGCGCTCCGCGAGTCGCTCGCTCACTGCGATGGCCGCGAGCAGAAGCGGGTCACACTGGCCGAGAAAGAAGACCTGCAGCAGGAACGGGAGGCACAGACCCGCCACGAGCAGATGGCGCACGCGTGGGACCGGGGCTCCACTCAATGTACTCGCCCAGCGGAACCAGACGACCAGCGCGGCCGTGTTGCCGAGGTTCCACACCAGGTACGCCGCGCGGGCGGGCAGCAGGGTCAACGGCGTCAGCACGAGCGCCGCCACCGGCGAGTACTTGAAGGGCGAGGACTCCGAGAGTTGGTAAAGCGGCTGCCGCGCGAGCGCGCGTTCCGCGGCCAGGTACAAGACGTGAAAGTCGATGCCGGACTTGATGCGCCAGGCATGGACCGCCGCGAGTCCCACGAAGAGAAACAGGCCGGTCCACAGCCACGGGTCGCCCCGGTCCGAAGGAGCGGTCCCCCGAGAGGACAGACGCGCCAGATCGGATGGAGCAGGAGCTCGGATCATCGAAGGCGCGCGGAGTTCGCTCGGGATGCGCTCAGTGCAGCAACTCGGTCAGGGAGATGGAGAGGCCTGGGACTGCCACGCACGAAAGTGTGTCACCGTCGCCCAGTGTGACCAGCGTCGTGTAATGCCCGTCCTCCGGCTTCTGGTACACCTCGATACGTGAGCGCTTCATGTCGATGAGCCAGTACTCGGACACGCCCGCGTGGGCGTAGATGGCGCCCTTGTTGCGGTCGTGCACTGCCGACGAGTCGGCAACCTCGACGACCAACAATGCGTACTGGGGAAGCCGGTCCAGGCGCTCTGCATCTTCAGCCCGTACGACCGCGAGGTCTGGCTCCGGACGGCTTCGCTCTCCAAGAGCGAGAGGCTGCTGGACGAGAACTCGGTACTCGTCCCCCAGAGTCCGCGAGAGTCGGTGGCTCAGACGGGTGATGAGCCCGGAATGCCTGGGTCCTTGCGGGGTCATGTGAACGAGGAAGCCGTCGAGCAGCTCGACATGCTCATCTTCCGGGAAGACGCCTGCCGCAATCATCCGCTCGAACTCTGACACTGAGAGTCGGCGAAGGCTCGCGGGGCTGCGGAAGGGGAGCTCTTCCAAGTTGAGGCCCATGACGGAGTCAACATAGGGAACGAGAGCCCACCGGGCAAACGGCCGCTGGTCGGTGCCCTACCGTCCTGGCGGCTTGACCGTGAATCCAAGGACACGCCCGTCCAGCGCACTCACCCAGAGGCGTCCATCCTTTACCAGGGGCGCCGCGGGGAGCCGGCTGTCCACCCTGACGTCGAAGAGCCGCTTGCCGCCCGGCAATTGAAGCCCGAACACCCGTCCTTCACGCCCCTCCGCTGCGAGCACCATCAGCCCATCATCCACCGCGGGTGGCGCAGCGATGTCCATCGGTGCCGCCACCGACTCGATGGCACCGTGACCCACGACGGGGGCGCCCACCACGGTCCGCGGGCCGGTCCGCGCCCACACGCGCTCTCCTGCGACGACGGGTGGTCCGAACATCCGCTCCCCCAGCCGTTGCGTCCACGTCTCCCGCCCCGAGGTGCCCTCGAGCGCCACCAGCGCGCCCGAGGCACGGCCCACGAGCACCAGAGCCCCCGAGCACGCGAGGCCTGTCACGTCCGTGAACGGATGGCTCCAGCGCCGCTCTCCGTCCTCCGGCGCGAGTCCGACGACACCTGCCGGACCGAGCGCCACCACCACCGTCTCTCCGCACACGACGGGGCCAGGCAGGGGTGCAGTGGGCGGTGCCCTGCGCAGAGCCAGCGGCGGAAGGAGCGCCCACGTCGTCCCGCCCGTCGCAGCGTGAATACCGCGCACGCCCCCTTCGGGAGACACCGCGAAGACGTGCGGTCCGAGCACCGCGAGGGGCACGGTGAGCGGCGGCGAATCCACCTGGTGCCAGCGCTCCTTGCCGTCCGAGAGCGACACGCCCACCCACTCGCCCTCCACTGTCCCCGCCACCACCACCCCGTCCGCCACTGCGGGCAGCACCGCCACCTCGCGCTGCAGCGAGACGCGCCACACCTCGCCGCCATCCACCCCGAGCCGCACCACCGCCCCGGCCTCGTTTCCCACCAGCGCACCCCCGTCCACGGGCAGGAGCCCCGTACGGGACGGCGCGTTCGTGGAGTGCACGAAGGTGGGTTCCAGGGGCTTCGCGCAAGCGGACAGCGCGAGGAACGAAATGAGCACCAGGCGTCGGGAGGTCATCTGAGTGATGCGGGGGAGCCCCTTGCGGCGAAGGCGGCGAATCTAGACTCCTTCCTACATGCCCTCCATCCGAGACGACGAGTTTCCAGGCGAGACGGTCATCCCCTCCACCGCCCGGCGCGAGCACGCCGCCCCTCCGCCCACGCTCGCGGTGACCGAGGAGCTGCTCCGCGCCCTCCCGAAGACGGACCTCCACTGTCACCTCGATGGCAGCATGCGCCTTTCGACCATCCTCGAGCTCGGGCAGCAGCAGGGTGTCCGCTTGCCCGCGGACACCGAGGAGGGGCTCGCGAAGGCCATCCACATGGGGCAGGTGTGCAAGAGCCTCGAGGAGTACCTCGTGGCCTTCGACGTCACCCTCTCGGTCCTCCAGACGGAGGAGGCCCTGGAGCGCACTGCGTACGAGCTCGCGGTGGACGCGGCGGCGGAGAACGTGCGCTGGCTGGAAGTGCGCTACAGCCCCGTGCTCCACCAGCAGCGCGGCCTCAAGATGACCACCATCGTGGACGCCGTCCTCGAGGGACTGCGCCGGGCCAAGCGCGAGACGGGCATCAAGACGGGCGTCATCATCTGCGGCATCCGCCACATCAACCCGCAGACGAGCCTGCGCCTGGCGGAGCTCGCGGTGGCCTACAAGAACCGGGGCGTGGTCGGCTTCGACCTCGCGGGGGCGGAGATGAACTTCCCCGCCAAGGACCACAAGTCCGCCTTCCACCTCATCCTCAAGAACAACGTCAACTGCACCGCCCACGCAGGCGAGGCCTTCGGTCCGGAGAGCATCTCCCAGGCCATCCACAACCTGGGCGCCCACCGCATCGGCCACGGGGTGCGGCTGCGCGAGGACGGGGACCTGCTCAACTACGTCAACGACCACCGCATCCCGCTCGAGTGCTGTCCCTCGAGCAACCTGCAGACCGGCGCCGTGGCCTCGCTGGAGAGCCACCCGCTCAAGTTCTACTTCGACTACGGCTTGAGGGTGACCATCAACACCGACAACCGGCTCATCACCGACACCACCGTCACGAAGGAGCTGATGGTGGCCCACCGGCACATGGGGCTGTCGCTCGAGGACCTCACGACCATCCTCATCTCGGGCTTCAAGAGCGCCTTCCTCCCGTTCCGGGAGAAGCAGGACATGCTCGCGCAGGTGAACCGGGAGATGGACGAGGTGCTCACGCGAGCTTCATCCCCTTCGGGATACACACCACGCCGTCCGGGGTGACGTGGAAGCGCTGGCGGTCCTCGTCGAGGTCGTAGCCGATGGTCATGCCGGGTGGAATCTCGACGTTCTTGTCGATGATGGTGCGCCGGATGCGGCAGCGGCGGCCCACCTGGACGTTCTCGAAGAGGATGCTGTGGGTCACCTCCGCGAAGGAGTTGACGCGCACCTTGGGGCTCAGCACCGAGCGGTTCACGTGTCCGCCGGAGATGATGCAGCCCTCGGACACCAGGCTGTCGGTGGCGTGGCCCACCCGGCGGTTCTCCCGGTCCGCGAAGACGAACTTGGCCGGCGGGAGCGTCTGGCTCTGCGTGTAGATGGGCCACAGCTGGTTGTACAGGTTGAACGTGGGCTCCACGTCCACCAGGTCCATGTTGGCGCGGTAGTAGATGTCCAGGTTGCCCACGTCCCGCCAGTACCCGCGCTCCTTCT
Source organism: Myxococcaceae bacterium (assembly GCA_022616315.1). Lineage (GTDB taxonomy): Bacteria > Myxococcota > Myxococcia > Myxococcales > Myxococcaceae > JAKEEX01. Next base: position 14,716 of record JAKEEX010000645.1, on the reverse strand, counting down.
CCTCCATGCCGGGGATGCGGTTCTGCGCGAAGTCGTAGACGAAGACGCGCGACTCGCGGAACAGCTTGGTGATGATGGACTTGCCGAAGTCGTGGGCGCTCGTGTCGTCCCCGGCGTCCTTCACCACCTCCCGCGCGAGCGAGTCCGTGCGGAAGAGGTAGTTGCCCATGGACGCGAGGCACAGGCGCGAGCTGCCCGGCATGGGGGGCGGGTTGCTCGGCTTCTCGAGGAAGTTGCGCATCCGCCCATCCGGGGCCACGTCGATGATGCCGAACTCGTGGCCCTGCTCGATGGGGACGGGGATGGCGGCGACGGTGCAGTCCGCCTCCATCTTCAGGTGGAAGTCCAGCATCTGCCGCACGTCCATGCGGAAGACGTGGTCCGCGCCGAACACGAAGACGTGGTCCGGTTCCTCGTCCGTGATGATGTTGAGGTTCTGGTAGATGGCGTCGGCGCTGCCCTTGTACCACTCCATCCCCGTGCGCATCTGCGCGGGCACCGCCTCGATGTAGTGACCGAGGAACGCCGTCATTCTCCACGCGCGGCTCAGGTGGTTGTTGAGCGAGTCCGACTTGTACTGGGTGAGGACCTTCACCTTGTACATGCCGGAGTTGACGAAGTTGCTCAGCACGAAGTCGATGATGCGGTAGCGCCCTCCGAACGGAACCGCGGGCTTGGCGCGCTCGCGCGTGAGAGGCTCCAGGCGCGTCCCGGCACCGCCCGCCAGCACCATCGCGAGAGTCTTGGGCATGGTTTTCTTCTCTGCCGCGCCGGGCGGGGTGCCCACAACCGCCCACCGCGCCCGGTCCAGGGGATGTGTTGGCGGGATGGCGGTCCGTCCCCTGGGGAGCGCGCCTGCTCCGTTCCGTGCAAGGCAGCCGGGGGAGCGCTCCCGGCTTGTGGCCCAGGGACCCCGAGGCCACCTCATGGGGAGGAGGGTGCACCCCGTCGCCGAGGAGGACGACATGGCCGACCCGAAGTGGGGCAACTGCAAGTCCTGCAAGTACTTCAGCAGCAAGAGCGCCAACCCGGGCGACACCGAGCTTGCCAAGTGCGTGCAGCCGGAGCTGAGCGCGTACGAGCTCAGTGTCTCCGGCTCCAGCGGGTGCAATGCGTACGAGGCGCGCGTCGCGGCGGGCGAGGCGTACGAGGCGCCTTCGCCGGCGGTGCACTGAGGGAGGAGGGGAGGGCTTGCCCGGGGAGGGCTCGCTCAGGGAGGGGCTTCGAGGCCCCGGTCATCACGCCGCTCGCCGAGGAGCTCCGCCAGTGCGCGCAGCGCGTCCGAGCGCGTGAAGATGCCCACCAGCTGCGCGCCCTCCATGACGAGCGCGCAGCCCAGCTTGTCCCTCCACATGGCGAGCACCACCTCGACGAGCGGCGAGTCCGGCGCCACCACGTAGGGGCCTGCCCGCATCGCCTCGCCCGCGGTGGCGGCCTCGGGCTCGGCGTCCTTCAGCGTCTCCATGAGGAAGACGTCGCGCTGGGAGAGCACGCCCACCACGTTCTCGTCCTCGAAGACCGGGAGGTGCCGGATCTGGCGCTCGCGCATGAGCAGGTGCGCCCGTGACAGGAGCTCCCCGCTCTCGACCTGGTGCGGGTGGGGCGTCATGAAGTCCCTGACGGTGGGCTGGGCCACGGTCGTCCCTCCTGCGAAAGAGGCGCGCTGATTCAGGATTGGTGCTTCTGGTACGTCCCAACCATCTCCGTGTGGACCAGCACGTGGCTGGCCATTGCCCGCTCGAGGTCCTGCTTCCGCGGGTGGTGCAGGTCCGGCAGCACCGTGTCGAGCGCGTAGAGCTTGAAGAAGTAGCGATGGCGCCCGATGGGAGGGCAGGGGCCACCCCACCCGGTCTTGTCCCAGTCGTTGCGCCCCTCCTGCGTCCCTTCGGGCAGCTGCCGGCGGTCCACGCCCTGGGGGAGGTGGTCCACGGAGGGAGGCAGGTTGTAGAGGACCCAGTGCACCCAGGTGCGCTGCGGCGCCCGCGGGTCCGGGGCATCCGGGTCGTCCACGATGAGGGCCACGCTCTTCGTGCCCGCGGGGAGGTCCGACCAGCGCAGCTCGGGGGACACGTCCTTTCCCTCGCAGGTGTGGAGGGGCGGGATGGCGCCCTGATGGCTGAACGCGGGCGACGAGAGTTGGAGCGTGGCCATGGGCCCTCCGTGCTCGAGAGGCAGTCCACGGGGGACGGTAGCCATCGTCCACGGCTGGTGGTGCCCTGCTCCCTCTGTCGCTCCACGGAACGACGGACGGCCGCAACCCCCCCGGGTCCCCACAGCCCTCAGCTCACGCCTTGCCGGGAGCCTCCAGGCGCGCCAGGGCCTGGCGGTAGGCTGCGAGGTCCTCCGCGGAGAAGAGCACCACGGTGATCTGCGTGACGGACGTCTCTTCGCGCAGGTGGGCGCGCAGCTCCGCCAAGGCGATAGGGGCCGCGAGCTCGATGGGATAGCCGTAAGCGCCCGTGCTGATGGAGGGGAAGGCAACGGAAGCGAGCCCATGCTCGCGCGCCAGGGCGAGCGCGCTCCGGTAGCAGCGCGCCAGCACCTCTGGCTCTCCTTCCGTCCCTCCCCGCCAGACGGGGCCCACCGTGTGAAGGACGTAGCGGGCGGGCAGCCGGAAGCCGGGCGTGATGCGCGTCTCCCCAGGGGGACAGCCCCCGAGCGCCCGGCAAGCCGCCAGCAGCTCCGGCCCCGCTGCCCGGTGAATGGCCCCGTCCACTCCGCCACCGCCCAGGAGAGAGGGGTTGGCCGCGTTGACGATGGCGTCCACCTGCTGCTCGACGATGTTTCCCTGCACCAGCGTCAGCGAGCGCTCCATGGCAAGGCTCCTTCCTTCGAGGGTGGCGCCGGGGCGTGTCAGCGGCACGCCCGTGAGTTGATGCATGAATCGGGTAGCGTGCAAGCATGCAGACCGGAGGGCTGCCGATGACGAGGAAGCCGCTGATGCACCTGCCTCCGCCCGGCAGGCCGAGCCGACGCTCCGTCCTGCGGCGGGGCCTCTTCGGTGGCGCGCTGCTCGCGCTCGGCGGAGCGGGGCTGCTCGCCGCGCGTCCGGGAGCGCTGGTGCCGCTGCCGCCGGAGGGGCTGCGCGTGCTGAGCCCGCAGGAGTACGCCGTCCTCGTCGCGTTCGCTCGCCACGCGCTCCCGAACCGTCCGGGCTTCCCGACGGTGGAGGAGGTGCACCTGGCCGTCCAGGTCGACCGGCTCCTCACACGCACGGTGCCTGGTGTGGCCGAGGAGGTGAAGCAGCTGCTCGGCCTCTTCGACAACGCGCTGACGGGGTTCCTGTTCGCGGGCCAGCCACGCGCCTTCACCACGCTGTCCCACGTGGAGCAGGCGGTGGTGCTCGAGGGCTGGCGCACGAGCCGGCTCGTCCTGCGACGCACGGGCTTCACGGCGCTGCGCACCCTGGTGTACGGGGCGTACTACGGCAATCCGGCGACCTGGGCCGCGGTCGGCTACCCCGGCCCGCTCGAGGGCATTCACCAGCCGGACGCACCCGTCTACAGGGGCGGCAAGCGCGCGAACGACAACGGCGCCTTCGTGGAACCGTCGAACGCTGGCGGAGGCACGCCATGAGCGAGGGCCGCATCTGGACGGGCGATGAGCTGACGCAGGACCGCGAGGTGACGTGCGATGTGTGCATCGTCGGCTCGGGTGCGGGGGGCGGCGTGCTCGGGGAGGCGCTCGCACGGCGGGGCCTCTCCGTCGTGATGCTCGAGGAGGGCGGCTACCGCACCCGGCGCGACTTCGACATGCGGGAGGACACCGCGTACCCGGCGCTGTACCAGGAGCTGGGCAACCGGACGACGGACGACCTCGCCATCACGCTGCTCCAGGGACGCACCGTGGGCGGTGGCACCACCGTCAACTGGTCCGTCTGCTTCCGCACGCCCACGCGGATTCTCGACGTGTGGCGCGACGTGCACGGTGTGGAGGGCATCCACGAGAGCACGCTCGCTCCACACTGGGAGTGGATGGAGCGCCGCCTGCACATCCGGGAGTGGCCGCTCGAGCTCCTCAACCGCAACAACCAGGTGCTCTGGAACGGCACGGAGCGGCTCGGCTATTCGCGGGAGCTCCTCAAGCGCAACGTCCACAACTGCATCAACCTCGGCTCCTGCGGCCACGGCTGCCCGGTGGACGCCAAGCAGTCCATGCTGGTGACGCTCATCCCGGACGCGGTGGAGAGGGGGATGACGCTCTTCGCCAACACCTCGGCGCGCCGGCTGGAGGTGAAGGGGCGGCGGGTGACGGCGGTTCACGCGGAGGTGCTCGACCCCGCCACGCAGCTTCCCACCGGAGTGAAGCTCACCGTGCGCGCGAAGGTGACGGCGGTGTGCGGCGGCGCCATCAACTCCCCGGGGCTCCTGCTTCGCTCGGGCCTCACCGGAAATGGCCAGGTGGGCCGGCGCCTCTTCCTGCACCCGGTGGTGGCCTCCGGTGCGTTCTTCGACGAGCCGGTGGACGGCTTCAACGGCGCGCCCATGTCGGTGGGCTCGCACCAGTTCATGGACCGCGGGCCGGGGCACATGGGCTACCTCATCGAGGTGCCGCCCATCCACCCCATGCTGTCGGCCATCGTCTTCCCCGGCTTCGGCGCGCAGCACCAGGAGTTCATGTCCCGGCTCCGCCACCTCAATGCCCTCATCGCCATCACCCTGGACGGCGTGTTGCCGGAGGACGAGGGCGGCACGGTGGCGCTCCGCAGGGCGGGGGAGGGCCGCTACCGCATCGACTACCCGCTGCGCGAGCACAACTGGGAGGCATTCCGGCACGCTCTCAAGGAGATGGCCCGCATCCAGCTGGCCGCGGGCGCGCGCGAGGTGCTCAGTCCCCACAGCACGCCGGTGGTGATGCGCACGGAGGCGGACCTGGCGAAGCTCGATGACGCCCCCTATGCGCCCCTGCAGCTGAAGGTCTCCAGCGCGCACCAGATGGGGGGCTGTTGCATGGGCAAGGACCCCGAGCGCTCCGTGGTGGACAGCCGCTTCCGCTACCACCACCTGGACAACCTCTTCGTTGCGGACGCCTCCGTCTTCCCGACCGCGCTGGGCGTCAACCCGCAGCACACCATCTACGGGCTGGCGCGGCTGGCGAGCGGATTCGTGGCGGGTGCGGTGTGACGGTGGGGAGACGCGGCCCCCTCACCCTGTCCCTCTCCCAGGGGGAGAGGGGAGATTGCTCCCAGAGGGAGAGGGAAGTTTGGGGGTGTTGGGTGACTCGGCGGCGCTTGCTTCGCCGAGCAGCGCGAGCACGTCGTCCAGGTGGCGCCCCACGCGCACCTCGTGGCGGATGATGTCGCGGACGATGCCCTCCTCATCGATGAAGAAGGTGACGCGACGGTCCACGTTCAGGATGGGCCACAGCACCCCGTAGGCCCGCGAGATGTCGCGTGACTCGTCCCCGATGAGGGTGAAGCGCACGCCCTCGCGCGCGGCGAACTCGCACTGCGTCGCAGGCCGGTCGACCGACACCCCGATGAGCTCCGCGCCGAGCGCCTGGATGCGCGCATGGTTGTCCCGGAACGCGCGGACCTCGAGGGTGCACGCGATGCTGAAGGACTTCGGGAAGAAGAAGAGGACCACGCGTCGTCCGCGAAGCTCCTGCAGGCGCACCGTCCTGCCATTGCAGTCCACCGCGGCGAAGTCCAGCGCAGGCTCTCCGATGTGGGGCATGGGGGGCTCCTCGTAACTCCCGGTCGGGAAGGGAGCAACACCCGAGTCCGGTGGCTCTTCCCTCCCGCCGTGGCGAGCCCGGGGGGGACGCACCGGTGCAGGAAGGAGGCGCACCGATTCGCCCGGCGCTACCATGCGCCCGGACGGTGGGGGCATGCCAGCGACCGCAGGAGCAGAATCGGATGGTAGGTGACGCGACTCGGCTGACGAGCAAGAAGCTCCCGGCGGTGGTCCGCCCCGGTCGGCCCGGCGGTGACGAGGCGTGGCTGGTGCAGATTCGTGGGCCGCAGCTGGGGCGCAAGTTCGTGCTGGACGCGCCCGAGCAGGTCATCGGTCGCGGGGAGCGCTGCGACATCGTCGTGGGGCTGGACAACGTGTCGCGCGAGCACGCCGAGCTCGCCCTCCGCGAGGGGCGCGTCTTCGTGCGGGACGCCGGCTCCACCAACGGGACGGTGGTCAACGGCGTGGAGCTTCAGGGCGAGCGGGAGCTCAACAGCGGGGACCACCTGCAGGTGGGTGGTGCCATCTTCAAGTTCCTGAGCGGTGACGACATCGAGAAGGACTACCACGACACCATCTATCGCCTGGCCATCGAGGATGGACTCACGCAGGTGCACAACAAGCGCTACCTGCTCGAGTTCCTCGAGCGGGAGATGGGGCGCGCGCACCGCTACAGCCGCCCCTTGAGCCTGATGCTCCTGGACGTGGACCACTTCAAGCGCATCAACGACACGCGCGGCCACCTCGCGGGAGACCACGTGCTGCGCGAGCTCGCGCGCCTCATCAAGCCCACCGTCCGCCGGGACGAGTGCTTCGCGCGCTACGGCGGCGAGGAGTTCGCGGTGGTGATGCCCGAGTGCGGACCTGACAACGCGCGGCGCTTCGCGGAGAAGGTGCGGGCGCTCGTGGAGGAGGCCCGCTTCGTCTTCGAGGAGGAGCCCGTCCCCGTGACGGTGTCGGTGGGCGTGGCGGACCTTGCGCCGGAGATGAGCGAGCCCGCGCTCTTCCTGCAGGCGGCGGACGTCAACCTGTACCGCGCGAAGCAGGAGGGGCGGAACCGCGTGGTGGGGTGACTCCGCTTCCCCTCACCCTGTCCCTCTCCCAGGGGGAGAGGGGAGTGGGGCGGGGAGTGGGCGGCGCAAATCCGAGAGCCGGCCCCGGGTGCCCGGGAGGTGGCTGGGTGCCATCCGTGTGTAGAGGAACTGCACCGTGTCGTGCAGCGTCTCGTGCACGTCTCGCGCGTGGAAGCCGAGCTCCCGCTCCGCCTTGGAGGCGTCCAGGTAGAAGAAGTGCTCGGCGATGTCCACGCTGTCCGCGTCCACGCTGGGCTCCGTGCCCCGCGCCTTCGCCCACTTTTCCAGCAGCTTCGCGCCCAGCACGTTCACGGCCGACGGCATCCCCAGCCGCGGCGGTGGGGCAATACCCGTCATCCGGCTCAGGCGGCCGAAGAAGTCGGTGAACGACATGTTCACCCCCATCAGGTGCCGCCCGTACTCGTCCCCCTGTGTGAGCGCCTGCACGAAGGCGTCCGCCGCGTCGCGCACGTCCACGAAGGACAGGCCGCCGTTCGGCATGGCGGGGATGTCTCCCTGCAGGAACTTGAGCACCGTCCACGTGGAAGAGAGGCGCTCGTCCCCGGGCCCCATCAGGAGGCTCGGGTTCAGCACCACGAGCGGGATGCCGTGGCGCCTGCAGAACTCGAGCGCGAGCTTCTCCTCGTAGATCTTCGACAGGTAGTACGGCCAGCGCCCGACCACCGGGATGGGATAGTCCGCGGACTCGTCGAGCACCCGCGCATCCTTCGACACCGCGATGGTCCCGGAGGTGGACGCGAGGATGAAGCGCCGGATTCCCGCCTCGCGGCAGTCGCGCAAGAGCTCGCGCGTGCTGTCCACGTGCAGCTCGTACAAGCGGCGCGCGTCCTTCGCGTCGAACGAGACGCGGCCCGCCAGGTGGTACACGGCCTCCACGCCCTGCAGCGCGCGCCGGACCGAGTCGCGGTCCTCGAGTGCCCCGCGGACCAGCTCGGCACCCGCCAGCGCGTCACCGTCCGGTGTGCTCCGACTGATGACGCGCACGTGGTGGCCCGCGGCCACGAGCCGCGGCACCAGCGTCTTCCCCAGAAACCCCGTCCCACCCGTGACGAGCAGCTTCACCTCTTGCCTCCCGACGGCCTTCGCTGGACCTCCGGCTCCGGGAAGTCCGCCACCTCGTTCACCTCTCGCGTCCGCTCGAGCGTCAAGACCGTGCCCTCGCGAAGCGCCTTCACCGCGTCCTCGGTGAGCTGGGTGACGTGGCGGTAGCTCTCGCTTCGCGCCATGCCCCGTGTGCGCCGGCGCAGCTCATCCACCTCGAGCGTGGGCCCGATGCGCACCTCCAGGTCCGTGCGTTTGGGGAGGATGGCCCCCTTCGGCAGCGCCTCGAAGGCCCCGTGGATGTAGAGCGGCAGGACGTCCACGCCGAAGGTGAGCGCCAGGTACCCGAGGGTGGGCTTGAACTCCTGGAGCTCGCCCGTCACCGAGCGCGTCCCCTCGGGGAAGATGAGCAGGTGGTAGCCCTGCCGGAGCGCCTCGCCCGCGAGCCGCAGCGACTCGCGCAGGTTGCCGTGGCGGTCCATGGGGATGAGGCGGGTGAAGTTCTCGAAGTACGCGCGCTTGAGCGGCGTGTCGAAGAAGTAGTCGCGCGCGGCGAGCGCGGTGAGCCTCTGGCCCTGCTCCCCGAGCACCGTCTTCACCAGGCCCATGTCCAGGTGGCTCGTGTGGTTGGCCACCACCAGGAAGTTGCGGTTGGCCGGGACGTACGCCATCCCAGTCGTCTTCACCTGGAAGACGCCGCCGTAGAGCACCTTCTGGGCGAAGCCGATGACCGAGCGGCCCACGGTGCCCACTGCGTCAGGGACGTCTATCTCTCCGTTCCGGTCCGAGGTGTCGTCCCGGAGCTCCTTCACCCGCACCTGGGTGGAGGCACGGCGGTCGCTCGCCTGGATGAGCCGGCGCAGGTCGTCCACCGTGTCCACCTGGGACAGGTCCTCCACCGCCGCGAGCGACACGCCGGCCTGCTCCAGCGCCACGGAGAGCTCCGTCAGCATGAGCGAGTCCATGCCGAGGTCCACCGCGAGCCGGCTCTCCGGTCGGACGTCCGACAGGGGCTTCTGCACGACGTCCGCGACGAGCGGCAGGAGCCAGTCCAGGACGCCTACGTGCGCAGTGACGGCCTGGCGCGCGCGCTCGCCGCTCTGCGCCGCCCTCTCCAGCCGCTTGAGCTCCTCCACCACGGCCTTGCGCTTCACCTTGCGCGTGGAGGTGCGCTCGAGCTCGCCGTCCCGGAAGCGAAGGAGCTTCACGCGCTTGTAGAAGGGCAGCTCCGAGGAGACCTTGCGGAAGTGCTCCTCCAGCTCCCGCCGCACGTCCTCGCGCGGGCGGCCCCTGGAGTCGGACACGCACAGGCACGCAATCTTCTCGCCCCCGGCGTCATCCGGGAGCCCCACGATGGACAGCTCCTGGATGTGCGGATGGTCCCCGTAGAGCTCCTCGAGCTCGTCTGGGTACACGTTCTTGCCGTTGGCGTCGATGATGACGTCCTTCTTGCGGCCCACGAGGAACAGGCGGCCCTCGTCGTCCAGGCGCCCGAGGTCCCCTGTGTGGAGCCACCCGTCCTTCAGCACCGCGTCGGTGGCCTCGCGGTCCTGGAAGTAGCCCGCCATCACGTTGGGCCCGCGTGCGATGACCTCGCCGATGCCCTCTGCATCCGGCTCGTGGATGCGGAGCTCCACGCCAGGGAGCGGCGGCCCGACGGTGCCGGGCGTTCGCTTGTTGTCCAGCGCGGAGACCGCGAGCACAGGTGCCGCCTCGGTGAGGCCGTAGCCCTCCGTGATGCGGAAGCCGAGCGCGTGGAAGGCGCCGTGCACCTCGTCCGGCAGCGCGCTTCCTCCGGAGACGAGGAGCCGCAGCTTGCCGCCGAACCTCCGGTGCACGGGCCAGAAGAGCAGCTTGCCCAGGTTGAGCGCGCTGCGGTTGCGCAGCTCACCGTGCGCCGCCATCAGCCCCTTGAGGGCGTGCTCCACGAGCGGCGGGCGGCTCGCCATCTCCTGGGTGATGCGCCGGTGCAGGAGCTGCCACAGCGCCGGCACGCCGATCATGGCGGTGATGCGGCCCTCCTCGAGCACCTCCCCCAGCCGGTCCGCGGTCAGCTCGTCGATGTACGTCACCTCCGCGCCCAGCGAGAACGGCGTGAGGAAGCCGCAGGAGAACTCGAAGGTGTGGTGAAGGGGCAGCACCGACAGGAGGCCATCCCCCTCGCCGATGTCGAAGGTGCTGGCGAGCTTCGCCACGAGAGACGCGAAGTTGCGGTGCGTGAGCATCACGCCCTTGGGCGTCCCGGTGGTGCCGGAGGTGAAGATGAGGCTCGCCAGATCATCCGGTGCGGCGCTGCGCTTCACCGGCCCGATGCGGTCCGGGAACCCAGGGTCGCCGCCCATCGCGTCTGCGAGCGAGAAGAGGCGCGTCGTCACTCCGGCCGCGCGCAGGGCCTGCTCGAGCCCCGGCATGGACGTGGCCTGGGTGTCCGAGACGAGGAGCACCCGTGCCTCCGCACGGCGGGCGACATTCGCCACCTCCTCCTCACCGAGCGCAGGGTCCACGGGGACGATCACCGCGCCGGCACGAAGGATTCCGAAGTAGGCGGTGCCCCACTCGGGCCGGTTCTCCGACAGGAGCATCACGCGCTCCTGCGGCCTGATGCCTTCCTTCAGGAGGAAGCTGCCCACGCGGGCCGCGTAGCGGTGCACCTCGCCGTAGGTGAGGCGCTCCTGCCGCTCTCCCTCCACCATGCGGAAGGCCACCCGGTGCCGGAAGGCGTGCACCGCCGCGTCGAGGAGCTCGAGCAGGTCGCGGTGCGCGCCGACCGTCTTGCGCTTCTGCGTCTCCTCCTCCAGGCCGGGGAACACCCACTTCTCCAGGCCCGGCATGTGGACGTTGAGGAAGTAGTGGCGCCAGTCGAGCGCCTCCGGGTCCCACGGAATCCTCTTCCGGTCCTCCTCCCGCATCCGCGCGTACACCGAGCGCGTGTTGTCGCACCGGAAGACGTAGCGGTTGTCGAAGAGGAAGGGCATGAAGAGGTCCACGAGCCCGCTCAGGCTCTGGGCCTGGTCCTCCAGCTCCGCGAGCGTCCCCTTCGCCTCCTCCAGCACCGCCTGCAGGCGGGGTGCACCCCAGCCGGGCTTCACCTCCTCGAGCGTCTCGCGCAGGAGCCTCGCGCCCTTGAGGAACATGGGCGTCGAGAGCAGCTGGAAGGCCTGCTTCCCCAGGGGTTGAGGCTCGAGGCGGCTCCTCAGCTCGTTGAGCAATCCGCTCCCCGTGTCCCGGGTGCGGTAGTGCCGCCGTCGGTAGAGGCCCACGAGCTCCACGGAGCGGCTCGCGAGGAACGGATTCACGTCGCCGCTGGCGAGCTGGTAGACGCGCCGCTCCTCCACCTCGAGCGTGTGCGCGGTGATGCCGATGACCGCCCCGGCCACCAGGTCCACCGGGACCAGGTCGAGGATGACGTTGTCACCCGCGGGAAGGCCCCGTTGGCCCTTGAGGCCGGCGAACGCGAGGGGCGCGGAGGTGGTGAAGCCCTCGTTCCACCCCGGGAAGGGGTAGCGCAGCGCGCTCTCGACGATGGAGGGGCGCACGATGGCGTAGCGCAGGCCCTTCGTCCCGGCCATCACCTGCTCGCCGAGCGACTTGGTGTACGTGTACGTGTTGGGCCAGCCCCAGTGGTGCGCACGCTCCATGCCTGCGCGCACGAGCTCACCCGTGAGCCACAGCTTGCGCTCGCGCCCCACGGCGAGCCGAAGCGTCTTCTCGTCACGCGCGTCCCGTCCCTCCGCTTCCAGTCGCTCCATGGCGCGCTTGCGGAAGTCGGACGTGAGGGCCTTGTCGTCGGCCTGCTCGCGCAGGCGCGAGACGAGCTTCGCGCAGTCCTGCAGCTCCTGCTCGAGCGAGAAGTCGCGTCCGTCCAGCTCGTCCCGCTTCGGGAAGAAGCCGCGCACCTCCTCGTCCTCGAAGACGAGGCCGCTGCGGTTGCCCGCGACGAAGGAGGTGGACATGTGCACCAGCGGCGCGCCCCACGCGAGGGCCAGGTCCACGACGTGCGCGGTGCCGTGGGTGTTGACGTCCAGCCCCACCTCGAGCGAGGGGTTGAAGGACACGAGGCCCGCGCAGTGGATGATGCCGTCCACCTGGCCCTTCAGGCGCTGCACCTCGGCCTCCGACAGCCCGGCGAGCGGGTCCGTCACGTCGCCGTCCAGCACCTGCACCTTGCGGGCGAGGAGCGCCTGCGCTCCGTCCTCACCCAGGCTGTCGCGGAGCGGCTGGAAGGGCTCGGAGGAGGCCACCTTGTCGAAGAAGCGGCGCTCCGCGGAGGAAGCGCTCCCCTTGCGGACCAGGACGTACACGCGCTCCAGCTCCTGCCCGTAGCGGTGCAGCAGCATGGACAGCGTCACCTTGCCCACGAACCCCGTGCAGCCGGTGAACAGGAGGCGCTTGCCGGTGAGGGCCTTCGAGACGTCGAGCTCTGCCATGAGGTTGGCACACACCTTACTGGCCCGCCTGCCCCCCTTGCCAGCCGTCCGGGGGCTTCATGTGCCTTCACACACGGGCCATGCGGCCGCGCTGGACCAGGGCTATACGGTTCAGCCGTGACGCCCAACGCCCAGCCCAGGCCCCCCTCCCGGGTCACCGTGCGCCGCCTCCTGCGGCTCGCACAGCCCGAGTGGAAGACGATCCTCCTCGCGACCTTCTTCCTCTTCCTGGGGAGCGGCGCCACCCTGGCGTTCCCCCAGGCCATCCGCTCTCTCATCGACGGGGCGCTCCAGCAGGGACTCGCGAGCGAGCTCAACGCGGTGGCGCTGCAGATGTTCGTCGTCTTCGCGGTGATGGGCGTGGCGGTCTCGATGCGCTACGCCCTCTTCACGTCCGTGGGCGAGCGGATCGTGTCGAGGCTGCGCGAGGACCTCTTCCGGACCCTCCTGAAGCAGGAGGTGGCCTTCTTCGACGAGCGCCGGACGGGAGAGCTCACCAACCGGCTCGCCTCGGACACCACCGTGCTGCAGAACACGGTGAGCGCCAACATCTCCATGGTGCTGCGCAACGGGGCGCAGGCGCTGGGAGCGCTGGCGTTGCTGGTGTGGACGTCTCCGAAGCTCACGCTGGTGATGCTCGCGGTGGTGCCGGCGGTGGCCATCGGGGCGGTGGCGTACGGGCGCCGGGTGCGTGGGTTGTCCAAGCAGGTGCAGGACAGCCTCGCCCAGGCGAGCGAGGTGGCCGAGGAGAGCCTCTCCGGCATCCGCACCGTGCGCAGCTTCACCGCCGAGGAGGCCGAAGGGCACCGCTACGCGGGCGCGGTGCAGCGGTCCTTCCGCCTTGCGCGCAACCGCGCGATCCAGGCGGCGACCTTCATGGGCGTGGCCTCGTTCTGTGGGTTCGGCGCAGGCGCGGCGGTCCTCTGGTACGGCGGGCGCCTCGTGCTGGCGGGGGAGCTGACCGTGGGCGCGCTCACGTCCTTCCTCGTCTACACGATGCTCGTGGCCGGAGCGCTCGGCGCGCTGTCCGAGCTGTGGGCGGACTTCATGAAGGCCAGCGGCGCGGCGGAGCGCATCTTCGAGCTGCTCGACCGCGAGCCCTCCATGCCCGTGAAGGGGGGCCTCACGCTCCCGAAGGTGCAGGGGAGGGTGGAGCTGAGGGAGGTGGGCTTCGCGTACCCGTCTCGGCGGGACGTGCAGGTGCTGCGCGGGCTCTCGCTGACACTGGAGGCGGGGGAGGTGGTAGCGCTGGTGGGACCGTCGGGGGCGGGAAAGTCCACCATCGCGGGGCTGCTGGCGCGGCTGTACGACCCGGACTCGGGTGGCATCCTCCTGGATGGGCATCCGCTCACGGCGCTGGACCCGCAGTGGCTGCGGCGGCAGGTGGGGACGGTGGCGCAGGAGCCGCTGCTGTTCTCGGACTCGATCGCGGAGAACATCCGCTACGGGCGGCCGGATGCGACGGACGCGGAGGTGGAGGCGGCGGCGCGGGTCGCGAATGCGCACGAGTTCATCTCGCGCTTCCCGGAGGGCTACGCCACGAAGGTGGGCGAGCGGGGCGTGCAGCTGTCTGGCGGTCAGCGTCAGCGCGTGGCCATCGCGCGGGCGGTGCTGAAGGACCCGCGCATCCTCGTGCTCGACGAGGCCACGAGCGCGCTGGATGCGGAGAGCGAGCACCTGGTGCAGGAGGCGCTCGAGCGGCTGATGCAGGGGCGCACGACGCTGATCATCGCGCACCGGCTGTCCACGGTGCGCAATGCGGACAGGGTGCTGGTGTTGGACGGCGGCCGCGTGGTGCAGAGCGGTGAGCACTCCGAGCTGATGTCGGAGCAGGGCCTGTACCGGAGGCTGGTGGAGCGGCAGTTCGTCGTGGCGTGAGGAGCAGGTATCACACCTGCTCTGAAGGCCGTCCTTCCGGCGTGCCACGCGTGCGGATGAGGGTGTTCAGGGCCATCGCCGCGATGCCTCCGATGGCGGCCTTGATGAGGGGGACGCGAATCGCGGGGCCCTTCTCCTTGGCGAGGTCGCCCATTCCGCCCTGGTCCCCACCGCTCACGAGCATGTCGCGGAAGATGCCCCGCTCCTTGCTCTCGAGGCTGCACACGATGAGCGCGAGCTGCTTGGCGTCGCGGAACTGCTCCGCGTTCGCCTCGCTCAGCTCGGGGAAGTTGTACTCCTGCTGGCGTGCGCGCTGCTGAAGGAGGCGGGCGAGCTGCTCGCACTGCTCCGGGGACATGCGCGCAAACGCCGCCTGCGCGGCCGCCTCGAACTCCGCGGGCTTGAGGTGGTTGAAGATCGTGTCGTAGTGGCGGATGGCCTCCTCGCCCGAGATGCCGCCTCCCTGGCCGCCCTTCATGTAGCGGGAGATGAAGTCCTGTACGTCGCCCACGCGCGCTCCCCAATCCGTCTCCGTCCGGGCCATGTCGCTCGCTCCTCGCGTTGGTCGGCTCTCCCGGAAAGATGGGGAAGGGTGTCGGGG
>JAKEEX010000644.1 GCA_022616315.1 Myxococcaceae bacterium | reverse complement strand
CTGGGTGTCCGTCATCTTCCAGGAGCCGTCCGAGTTCTTCTTCAGCGTCACCTTCGGGTCGAAGCGGGCATCGCTGTTGGCGTCCGCCCCCAGCTCCCACGTCTCTCCGCCCGCCTTCGTCGGGTACATCATCGTCACGCCGAAGCCGTCGGTGGTGCCACCGGGCTGCGGGGTGGGCGTGGGCTCCGGAGTCGGTGTCGGCCCGGGCGACGGCGCCGGACCGGGGTCCGGCTGCGGCGTCGGAGTCGGCCCGGGCGTGATGGACGGAGTCCCCGGGTCCGGCGTGGGAATGCCGTTGTCGGTCCCCGGGACATCGGTCGGGCGCCCGCATGAGACGGTCGTGAGGGCGATGACTGCGGCGACGGCTGCGGACAGGATGCGAACTCGGATCAACGGACGTTCCTCGTCTGTGGCCTCGGAAGGTCAGCGGGGCGCGGAGCCGGTTGGCGCCGCCCGGTCCGCCTCACCTCGCGCACACCGCGGAGCACCGCGCTCCGGATGACCACGAGGGCCTGGCTGGGTCTTCCGGGGCCTCCGCTCGGGGGACTCCAGCCTGGACGCGCACATTGAGAGCACGGCGGAAACGCGGCGCGTAATGCCCGTCCGCGCGCGGAGACGCTCGTTCGCCCCGCTGCTCTCCGGCCTGATGGGCTGACACTTGGGGGCCCAACGGGTCAGGACGCTGGACGGACGCGGCCGGGTGTGGCTGCGCGACTGCGCGCGT
This sequence comes from Myxococcaceae bacterium, assembly GCA_022616315.1. Taxonomy (GTDB): domain Bacteria; phylum Myxococcota; class Myxococcia; order Myxococcales; family Myxococcaceae; genus JAKEEX01. The sequence goes on along the minus strand of JAKEEX010000644.1, from coordinate 13,989 downwards.
CAGAGCACCCCGTCACACGGCGTGCCGAGGCGCTCGCCGGCGTACGCCCCGAGCGCGCCGTAGACGAGCTGCACGTGGTCCTCCACCTCGAGGAAGGTGAGGCGGCGGCGCTGCCCACCCGTCACGAGCTCCGCCTCGCGCCGTGCAGGAGAGAAGCGCAGCGTGCCGGCGCGTGTGGCGAAGAGGTCCCCGTCGCTGTCGCTCGCGAGCAGCTCCACCTGCTCTCCCACGACGCGCCCGCGCCGCCCGGCGTACAGACGGAAGTCCGTGCTGTCCTTGGGGAGCCGCGCGCGGTCCACGAAGTAGTAGGTGCCCTCGTCGTCACGCGCGAGCGCGTGCGCACGCCGCCGCCACCGAACGTCGTGGAGCGCAGTGCGCTTGAAGAAGGCCCGGGCCTCGCGCGCCGGCACGGCCTTGAGTGCGATCCGGGTGCTGCCGCAGGTGAGCTCGTAGCGTCCCTCGTCGAAGTCGAACGAGGCCTCTGCGGGGACCCGCGCGCGTGGCTCCCAGAAGCTCAGGTTGAAGCGCTTCCCCGCCTCGCTTCCGCCCCCGAAGACGCGCTGAAGGTGAAGCCCCTTCGCGTCTCCCGCGAGGAACGGCGCCTCCAGTCCACGGAAGGGCACGAAGGCCAGGTAGCGCCCCTTCCCGTCGGTGACGAGCGTCAACGCGGAAGTGTCCACCATCCCCTTCGCCAGCCGCGTCTCCGCCCAAGCGGGCGAAAGGGGCAACGTTGCCGTGGACGTTGACGTGGACGTTGACGTGGACGTTGACGTGGACGGCGACGTGGACGGCGACGACGGCGCCGTGGCCGCCACCGCGACAACGGCCAAACCAGGCGCATCGGGGAAGAGCTCCCGCGCCATCGCAGGCAGGACATCCAGGAGCCCATCCACGGTGCCGCCCTTGATGCGCCGGCTCGCCTGGGCGAGCACCACCGCGCGCCTCGCGTCCACCAACTGCAGGTGCAGCGTCCAGCTCTCCCCCACCCGGGCCACCTGTCCCGTCACCACCCGGTCCGCATCCAGCGCGCCGGCGAGCTCCGCCATGCAGCTGTCCGACTGGCAGCCGGCGAGCGCCTTCTGACGCTCGAGCCCCAGCACCGCGGCGAGCTCGCGCGCCGTCACCAGCTGGAGGCCCGGCCGCTGGCGCAGCTCCGCGGCGAGCGCCTCGGTGAGCGAGGCCGCCGTTCCCTCCGACACGCCCTCCCCTGCCGCCAGCGGCACGAGGGGGACACGGGGAGCGGGGCCGGCCGTGAGCAGGAGCGCGAGGAGCGGGAGGAGCATCCCGCCACTCTAGCGCACCCGCACCACCACCTTGCCGAAGTGCGCGCCGCTCGCGAGGTGTCGGAAGGCCGCGTGCACCTCCTCCAGGGGAAAGACGCGGTCCACCACGGGGCGCAAGCCGTGCTGAGTGACGGCCCGGTTCATCGCTTCGAAGGACTCACGGTCCCCCACCGTGATGCCTTGCACCCGCACGTTCTGCATGAGGACGGGGATGAGGCTCACCTCGCCGCTGCCACCCGCGAGCACGCCGATGAGGCTCACCTGCCCCCCGGGGCGCACCGCCCGCAGGGACTGCGCGAGGGTGCCCGCTCCGCCCACCTCCACCACGTGGTCCACGCCCTCGCCCCCGGTGAGACGCCGCGCCTCCTTGCCCCACTCGGGAAGCTCCCGGTAGTTGAGTCCTCCCCAGGCCCCCATCGCCTTCGCGCGCGCGAGCTTCTCGTCGCTGCTCGAGGTGAGCACGACGCGTGCGCCCACCATGCGCGCGAACTGCAGCGCGAAGAGCGACACGCCACCGGTGCCCTGCACGAGCACGGTGTCCCCCGGAAGCACCCTGCCGCGGACGGCCAGCGCGTTCCACGCCGTCACGGCCGCGCAGGGAAGGCACGCGGCCTCCTCGTCGGTGAGGTGCTCCGGCACGTGCACCACGCCTTCCTCCGGCAGGAGCCACTCCTCGCACAGCGCGCCGTCCAGAGGACCACCGAGCGCCAGACGCATGCGCTCGCGCGTCGGTTCCCCGGACACCCAGTGCGGGAAGAAGGCGCCGGCCACCCGGTCCCCCACGCGCACGCGCTGAACGCCCGGTCCCACCGCCAGGACGCGCCCCACGCCGTCCGACACCGGCACGAGCGGCAGCGGCTGGCGAGGGTTGTAGTGGCCCTCCACCATCAGCCAGTCGCGGTAGTTGAGGCTCGCGGCCACCACCTGCACCACCACCTGGCCCGGCCCCGGCACCGGAGACGGCCGCTCGGCCAGCACCAGGTTGTCGAGCCCGAAGGCTCCCCGCAGTTCCGCCACACGCATGCGCGCTCCCCTCGCTTCGAGGCGGCGCACGCTACACCGCGCCCGTGCAGCACGACACGCGCGTGCTGACGTGTCCCGGCCTCCCGCACTATGGTCTCGCGGCCGGGAGGGCCGCAGGGTGCTGCCCCCCGATGCCTCGGGAGGGTCGGGCCATGGGCCTCTGTTCGTGGGTCATCTTCGGGTTCTTCGCGGGGCTGCTCGCGCGCGCCATCATGCCGGGGGAGCAGCGGCTGGGGCTCATCGCCACCACGGTGCTCGGAGTGGGCGGCTCCTTCGTCGGCGGCTTCCTCGGCGCGCTCATCTCCGGCCGCAGCTGGCAGACGCTGCAGCCGAGCGGCTTCCTCGGCGCGGTCCTCGGCGCGCTCGCGCTCCTGGCCATCGGCGAGATCATGTCCGGGAGACGGCGCTCCTGACGATGCGCCTCGCGGGCGCGCCCGCGCGACGCCAGGTGCACAGCGGGCCTCCCCCGGGGGACCGTTGTCGGTGGGGGTGGGCATGCGGAACGTCTGCGGGCCTCCACCTGAAGGGCCCCCATGCACCTGCACTCCATGTCGGCGCGCCTGCTCCTGGGCGCATTCCTCGCCTTCCACCTTGCCTGCGGCGGCTGCGGTCCCGACCCCGTGGACATCAGCCCCCTGGCGGAGCCCACCTGCACGGACGGCGCCTCCAACGGCGACGAGACGGGCACCGACTGTGGCGGGCCCACCTGCGGCGCGTGTCCCGACGGACAGGGCTGCAGCCAGGCCGGGGACTGTCTCAGCGGCGCGTGCGTGTCCGGCGTCTGTGCGCCCGCGTCCTGCCAGGATGGCGTTCAGAACCTCGGGGAGACGGACGTGGACTGCGGTGGGCCCTCCTGCCAGGGGTGCGGTGCCGGGGACCGCTGCGAGGACGGTCCGGACTGTCAGAGCGGCGTCTGCGCAGGCGGGGTGTGCCAGGCCCCGAGCTGCCAGGACGGTGTGCGCAACGGCGGCGAGAGCGACGCGGACTGCGGCGGTGCGGACTGCCCCGCGTGCGTGGACGGCGCCTCCTGTACGCGGCCCGGAGACTGCGCGAGCAGCGTGTGCACCGGAGGGGTGTGCCAGGCCCCGGGATGCGGGGATGGCGTGCAGAACGGTGCCGAGGAGCAGGTGGACTGCGGCGGCCCCGCCTGCGCGCCGTGCGTCCCCGCGGACACCCGCGCCCCCACGGTGCTCTCCGCCTTCCTGCCGCGCCAGACGGTGGTGCGCGTGCGCTTCTCCGAGCCCATGAACCCGGCCAGCGCCGGGACGGGCGCGGCCAACCCCGCCGCCTACTGCGTGGAGCGCACCGACGGCTCGCCCACCGACTGCACCCCCACCGGTGACTTCATCCTCCTGTCGGTCCAGGCGGTGACGGCGGACACCTTCGACCTCACCCTCTCCGCTCCGCCAAGCGACGGCAGCTACACCGTCCTGGTGACGGGCGTGACGGACCTCGCTGGCAACGCCGTCGGCACGCCCAACTACGCGGACTTCAGCGCCGGCCCGCTCCGGGTGGTGGCCGCGCAGTCGGCGAGCGACACCGAGGTCGTGCTCGTCTTCTCCCGTGCGGTCGTGACCGACGAAGGTGAGGTGGGCAGCGCCACCTGCACAAGCCCTGAGGCCTGCGCAGGCCTCTACCGTCTGGTGGGGCCCACCTCGCTCGGGGACGTGCGGCAGGCCGAGGTGCGCCCCGTGCCGCGGGAGAACGAGGTGCTCCTCACCCACGCCGTGTCCCAGAGCGGCGGCAACTACACCGTCATCGCCGCCAACGGCCGCGACGGGGACGGGCTGAACGAACCCGGCGGCGGTGCCATCCGCGCGCTCGACACCGGCGAGGCGCTCGGGGCCATGCCGCTCGACCGCGCCACCTTCGCAGGGCTGGGGCTGCCCATCGTCCACTTCGGGGACGGCCCGCTCGCGGCGGACCCCTTCGGGGACGGCTCCACCTTCGCCTACGTCTTCTCGTACGGGGACAAGGTCTACGTGGGCCCCAACCGCACCGGCTCGCGCACCGTGCGTATGAACGCGGACGGCACCCAGGTGGAGGACCTCGGCTTCTCCTTCGAGAAGGACACGAACAACGCTGTGGGCACGCGCAGCCTCAACAGCGCCCCGGCGCCCTTCCCCAGCGTGGGCTCCATCGGCTGCAGCAACAACACCTACGAGTGCGGCCCTGACAACGAGGACGGCCGCGGCCTCTTCACCTCGGGCGTCATGGGCAACCAGGAGTGGCTGGTGCTCAGCGGCAGCCAGAGCGGCGGCGGCCTGGACTACGTCTACGTGACGAGCGAAACGGACGCGACGCTGAACATGCAGTACGTGGACATCACCAGCGTGGTGAGCGGCACCGCCAAGAGCTTCTCCGCCATGGGTGTCTTCGGTGACCGCGCCTACCTCGCCTTCCCGGATATCAACGGCTCCAAGTCGCCGGCCCTGGTGGCGCTGCTGGCCACGCCGGTTGACGGCCTGGACACGGTGGGCAACGGCACCAACGGCAACGCGTGCGACCCTGCTGTCCACACCGCGTGCAACCTGGCCGCCAACCGGATGCCGGGCATCGGCGCGAGCGGCAACCCCGCGAACTCCGCGCCCACGGTGCTGGTGGACTTCGTGGCCGAGCACAACGGGCTGCTCCACCTGGGCAACAACGGCGGCCTGATGCGCGCCACGGAGCCGGCCCCGCGCGACTACGTCAGTGCGCCGCAGGACTGGGCGCCCATCGCCCCGAGCCACCCGGCCTACGCCGCGCACCCTGGCCTCACCACCAACAAGACGAGCGACTTCACGCCGGCGGACCGCGCCTGGTCGCCGCTCGCCGTCTTCAGGGGCCGCGTGTATCTCGGACGCAACACCCCCGCGGGTCCGCAGCTGTGGCGGTGCGACCCGACGCTGGTGGCGGGCCCCGCGCCGGCCACCGCCGAGGCGTGTGACGCGGGCGACTGGACGCTGGTGGCGGCCAACGCCGCAGGTACGCCCACCCTCACCCAGTTCGACAATCCTGCCAACACGCGGGTGACGCTGCTGGTGGTGAGTGGAGAGCACCTCTACGTGGGCTTCGACAACGCGGTGGACGGGGTCGTGGTGTACCGCTCCACGGTGGAGGTGCCCGACACCCGCGCGGACTTCGAGGGCGAGGGCTGCACCGCGGACGTGTCCGGCTGTCCGGGCCTGGGCGGCAATGGCTTCGGTGCGCCGGAGCTCAACCGCCGGCTGAACGACGCGGTCTCGCTCTCCTTCGACGGATGGAGCTACCTGTACGTCTCGGTGAGTGACGGGAGCACCTCGCCAGTCCGTCTCTATCGCCACCGCGACTGAAGAAAAGCGTCCGGGCTGCGCGTCACACCTCCTTCACGGAGGTGGCGGGCAGGCGTGTGCGGTCGGAGCATTGACCGCACGCGTGGCGTTGGGGAGCATCGGGGCCCTCCATGCCTCTCGTCCGCCCGCTTCGTCGTGGCCGCGGCAGCCTGCTGCTGGCCGCGCTCCTCTCCGTCCTTCCCATTCTCTCCGCGCAGAGCGCCCCGACGCGGACGTCGCGTTCCTCGCGCAAGGCGCGCCCCGCGGAGCCGGCTCCAGCGCCCGCCGAGGAGGCAGCGCCGAAGGCCGAGGTGACACCCGCGTCCGCGCGCACCGTCCTGGAGCTGCCACCGCCGCCGGCGCCAACGCCCGCGCCGAAGGAGCAGCGCTCCCTGCGACCGGAGCGCGTCGAGCGGGAGTCGCAGCGCGGGGGCCCGGGCTTCGATCGCATCGGCGTAGGCGTGGACTACTTCGGCGAGGGCAGCCGGATGGAGGGCTCGCAGGCCATCCAGGGCATCGCGCAGGACGAGTCCTTCGACTACGGCGCGGGTGGCCTCTCCGCCACGGTGTGGCTCATGACGCAGCCGCTGGAGCGTGTCCGGGTGGGCCCCGGCGTGCGCATCTTCGGCGGCTACGGCGGACAGAGCGGCCGAGAGTACCGCTTCGGTCTGCTCAACGAGCTCTTCCTCATGGGCGAGTACGCCCACCCGGCCTTCGAGCGCTTCGAGCTGGTGCTCGGTGGCCGCGCGGGCGTGGCGCTGCTCTTCCCCGGTGACGACTTCGCCGGGGAGATCGAGCGGCTGCAGGCGAGCGGGGCCGACGTGTGGAGCGTGCCGCGGGTGGGGTGGCTCGTCGGTGCCTCCGTGGGCGTGCGGCGCCACATGGTGGGCAACCTCTCCCTGCGCCTGGACGCACTCGGCCAGCTGGAGCGCGTCTACCTCTTCGCCACCGACAGCCGCGTGTCCGTGGGCGACGCGGGCGAGCTGCGCTTCCAGAAGTTCTGGAGCACCGGCGTGCGCCGGCTGGGGCTGACGCTCGGCGTGGAGCTGGGCTTCTAACGTCCCTGGGCACGCCCGGTGGAGGGGAGACCGGGCGGGGAGGCGCTGCGGCGCAGCCTGTGCCACCAGTGCAGTGTGTCTCCAGCTTTGGGGGGATGAACGGCTCGCTGCAGATTGCCCGCGTCCGCGGCATCCCCCTCAAGGTGCACGTCAGCTTCCTCCTGGTGCTGCCGCTGCTGGCGCCCCTCTTCGCCGCACGCCTGCGCATGGCGGCCGAGGCGTCGGGCGTCCCGCCTGGCCGTCTGGGAGGCTCCCCCCTGCTCTGGGGCCTGGGCATCGCGCTGGCGCTCTTCGTGTCGGTGCTGCTGCACGAGCTCGCGCACGCGCTCTATGCCGTGGCGCGGGGTGGGCGGGTGTCGAGCATCACCCTGCTGATGATTGGCGGGGTGACGCGGATGGAGGAGGCCCCGGAGCGGCCGCGGCACGAGGCGACCATGGCGCTGGTGGGTCCGCTCACGAGCCTCGCCCTGGGCGGTGTCTTCCTGCTCGTCGGCGCGCTGCTCAGAGGGAGCGGCTGGTTCAACCTCACGTTCGCGGCCGTCACGCTGGGGGCCCTCAACCTGGGCCTGGGCATCTTCAACCTCCTGCCCGCCTTCCCCATGGACGGGGGCCGCATCCTTCGCGCGCTGCTGACGCCCAGCCAGGGCGTCGTGCGTGCCACCGCGACGGCGGCGTCGGTGGGGAAGGCGTTCGCCGCCTTCTTCGGCGTGGTGGGGCTGCTCGGAGGCAACATCTTCCTGATGCTGATTGCGCTCTTCGTCTTCCTGGGCGCGGACGCGGAGGCACGGCAGGTGCGGATGAAGGTGCTGCTCTCGGCGATGCGGGTGCAGGAGCTGATGAGCCCCTCGCCGCGCACTCTGGAGGCGAGCGCGTCCCTCGAGGAGGCGCTCGGAGCGCTGCGGGAGGCGAGGAGGATCGCGCTTCCGGTGGTGGACGCAGGCCAGCAGGTGGTGGGCGTGCTGACGCTGCAGCAGGTGCAGGGAGTGGCACCCGCGGAGCGGCTGCGCGTGCTGGTGTCGGAGGCGATGACCCGGGACGTTCCGCTCGTAACGCCAGAGGACGAAGCGTGGAAGGCCGTGCAGAAGATGGCGCTCGCGCGACTTCCGCTGCTGCCCGTGGTGGCGGAGGGCCAGCTGGTGGGGACTCTCGACGAGCGCGACGTGGCGCAGGGACTCGCGCTCGCGGAGACGCGCGTGGGCGGAGGCCCGGGTCGGCGCGCCCCGCGGCGGGAGGCGCACGCCTGACGGTCCCGATGCCCCCTCTCCCTGGGAGAGGGACGGGGTGAGGGGCTGTGCAACCGCTCTGCGCTGTCAGCTGTTCGATGAAGCCGCGCGCTGAAGCGTCTGTGCGGTGAGCACGTAACCCTCGAGCTCCACGGTGGGATAGACGAGGTCACCCTCGGGCGCGCGCACGTAGCCCCGGCGCTGGTAGAGACGCGCGACGCCTTCCACACCCTTGCGGACGTGGAGGCACACCGCCGTCACCTCCCAGCGCCGCGCGAGCGCCTCGGCGGCATCCATCAGCGGACCGGAGAGGCCTCGCCCGTGCACGGACGGAGCGGTGGCCAGGTGGCGCAGGTCCGCCGCACCGGGCACCCACGCCTCCGAGCCCGACGCGCCTGGGGGGAAGAGGGACACGGTGCCCACCACCTGGCCCTCGAGCTCCGCCACCAGGACCGCGGCCACCTTGCGCTTCTCGGCCACCGCGCGCAGGTCACGCTTGCGGGCGTCGTCGTAGACGACGTGGGGCATCTTCTCGCGGTACTGGGTGACGTAGGCGTCCACGAGCAGCTCGCCGATGGCCGCGTCGTCCTCCGGCCGGGCGTCGCGGACGAGGACGCGGGTGGTGTCGTTGGGCGTCATGGGGCGCATCCGTAGCAGGACGGCGCGAGCCAGGCACGCGGGAGTTGTCCGTCCAGCGCGGGGCCGGGGAGGATGGTCCCATGGAGAGCGAGCTGGCCAGGTGGGTGGAGGCGAGGGGCGTCGTCACGCAGACGGAAGCGGCGGGCTTCGTCGCGGGCGAGCCCATCCGCGGCAGCTGGTGGGGCCACCCCGCGGGCGCGGCCATCTACCAGGCGCTCGAGTCGCTCTCGGAGCACCCGGACGTGCTGTCGTGCAAGCTCAAGGAGGGGCAGAGCAGCTTCGTGCACCGTCGGCTGTGGCCAGCGCTCGTCGTCGTGCAGCGTGCCTCTTCGCTCTGGCCCGAGCTGTCCGAGGAGGCGCGAGAGTTGCTCTCGCGGGTGCAGCGCGAGGGCCAGGTGTCCGCGACGGGAAAGGTGCGGCTCGAGCTGGAGCGTGCGCTGCGCGTGCTGGGTGTGTCCGAGCATACGCCGAGCGGTGCGCACCGGGTGCAACTCGTCCCGTTCGAGGCGTGGGTGCCGCCGGACGTGGCGCGCGCGGCGGACGCGCTCTCCGTCGAGGAGGCGCTGGTGGCGCTGGAGGCCGCGGGCTTTCGCTCGCCCGAGGCGGAGGGTCGCAATGGGCGCAGCACACGCCCGGCCACAGGCAAGTCGGTGCGTAGTCGCCGAAAGCCGCGGTGACGCCCTCCCCGCTCCCCCTGGGAGGGGGAAAGGCTGAGGGGGCCACGCAGCCGGCTCGAGCGCCTCATTGGCCGGTTAAAGCTTTGGAGGCGCATCGTCATGCGGTACGAGAAGCGGGCACCACACGACCTCAGAATGGTGTTGATCGCGTCCGTAGTGTTCTGGTTGCCATAGGGCGTGCTCCAGTGGGGTTGACCGGATGATCGAAGATGTCTCCCGCCTTTGTCCCGTGTGCGGATGCGAGCAGGCCGAGCCGCCCTGGTCAGCGATTGGCGGGTCACTCGAGATTTGCGCCTGCTGCGGGATCCAGTTCGGCTACCAAGACGCTGCCGGTGGTGACCCCGAGCGACGCAAGGCGCTGCACGAGGACTGACGCCGCAAGTGGGTTGAAGACGGGATGCCTTGGCGCGGCATGGTCCAGCCTCCGGCTGAGTGGAACCCCCACGAGCAGCTGCGCCGCGTGCTTCCCCACCTTGCCGACAGGTCCTAGAACCCACGTTCATGGACCTCGAGCTCGCGGGAAAGATTGCGCTCGTCACGGGTAGCAGCAAAGGCATCGGCCGCGCCATCGCGACCGGGCTCGCTCATGAAGGCGTACGCGTGTGCCTCAGTGCGCGCGGCGCAGATGCACTGGAGGAAGCTGCATCCGCACTGCGCAAGCACGGCGCCGAAGTCGCGACCGTGGTGGGCGATGTCGCGACGTCGGAGGGTGCCGCGGCCGCGGTGGACGCGGCGGTGAGCGCCTTCGGAGGCCTGGACATCCTCGTCAACAATGTGGGCGGCAGCGCAGGAGCGGGCCCCTTCGACCGCGCCACGGAGGCGCAGTGGACGGAGGCGCTCAACCGGAACCTCATGTCCGCGGTCTGGTGCAGCCAGCGCGCAGTGCCTGTGCTGCGCGCCCGCGGCGGCGGAAGCATCGTCCACATCAACTCCATCTGCGGGCGCGAGTACTGCCAGAGCGCGCCCTACACCGCGGCCAAGGCGGGCCTCACGGGCCTCACCAAGGAAATGGCCATCGACCTCGCGCGCGACCGCATCCGGGTCAACGGTGTGGCGCCGGGATCCATCCTCTTCCCCGGCGGAAGCTGGGACCGGCGCCAGAAGGCGGATCCTGAGCGCATCGCGAAGATGGTGCGCGAGGAGCTGCCGTGGGGTCGCTTCGGCACACCGGAGGAGGTTGCCGACGTCGTCGTGTTCCTATGTTCCGCGCGCGCTCGCTGGGTCACGGGCGCCACACTGCCGGTGGACGGCGGCCAGGGACGAGCGTTCTGAGCCCGCCGTACCGGACACGCGAACGTCCGTCGGTCCCCCGCTCCTCAAGCCAGGTACGTGCGCGCGAAGTCCTGGCTGCGCCGGATGGGCTGACGCCCCGAGAAGCCGGAGTCGAGCGTGTGCCAGTGACCGATGGCCTCCTCCCCGTAACGCCAGCAGAGGTAGACCACCTGGTCCCCCATGACGGCGCGGAAGTCCACGAGCCCGTCCACCGCCTTCACCTCGAGCCCCATCTCCTCCAGCTGCTCCAGCTCCTTGCGGACGCGGTCCATCAACACCGCCCGCTCCTCCTCGAATGCGCTCGCACGGCCAGGTGCCACATGCGCATCCTCGAGCACGTCTTTCAGCTCCTCGAGCCGCGTCAGCCAGCCACGCACCGACGCGAAGGTGCGCGCCAGGTGGGGCACGAGGCGGTTGGCCTCGTCGATTCCGAAGGTGCGCATGCGCATGTCGGGCGGCGAGCTTGCAAGGCCCGCGCAACGCGAGGGAAGGCCCACCTCCACCGACCGATCGCTACCATTCAATGCACGGTGGGCGAGACCTCTTCCTCGTCCAGCACCGTGGCCTCCCGCGCCACCCGGACACGTCCCCCGGGCGTCAGGGCCAGCGGCGGCACGTAGAGTCCCAGCCGCTCGCGCCGCCACCACGCCTTCGTCTCGCGCGACTCCCGCACGTCGGTGAAGTGGTAGCGGTAGAGGACGGCGCGCACGAACCGGGGCGGCGCCTCCGGAAATGGGTTCTCCGCGAGCAGGCCCAGCACCTCGGGCGAGCCCTCGAGGAGCCGCTTGAGGAACGCGATGAACCACCCCGGTGGCGAGCTCAGGGCCGCAAACCACATCTGCCAGTCGAGCCGCGGCATGTGCGGCGCCACCCAGTGCAGCCCCTCCTCGGGCCGGCCCGGCTTGAAGCGGAAGCGGTAGACGCGCCAGTCCCTGCCGTCGGTGCTTCCCTCCACGGACACCTCGGGTCGCTCCGTGGTCATCACGCTGAAGAGCGCGTAGGAGTTGGACGAGCGCAGGGGGAGCAGCGCATCCCGCACCGGCCCGACGCCGGGCAGCGACTTCCCGAAGCGCATGGCCACCTCCTCCAGCGACAGCAGCGCCAGTGGTGCGGCGCACGCGCTCGCCAGGAGCGTGCCCACCACCGAGCGAGGTGGACCCGCGCGCAACAGGCGCGCCGGTAGCACGTGCGAGAGCGAGGCATCGTCGAGCGCCCACAGGTCCATCACCTGGGAGAGCACGTTGAAGAAGCCATAGTTTCCAGTGGCCGCGATGCCCACCTGCACCGCGGTGAACGACCAGAACGCCACCTCCCGGAGCCGCCGCGGCCCGAAGAGCAGGAAGGGCGGGCCGAGCTCGAGCGCGAGCGTGGCCGCAGTGGACACCTTCTGCACGGGACGCGGCAGCTGGTGCGCGAACCACCCGAGCGGCGTGGGCAGCGGCGTCGTCTCGTGGTGGAAGCACATGGCGGTGCAGTCCCGCCACGTGTGGTCGCGCGACTGCACCTTCCCCAGGCCCGAGCCGAAGTAGAGCCGGAAGAGGAACAGCCGCAGCGCCAACTGCTGCGCACCCGTGAGCTCGCCACGCCCGAGCCCGGGGCGCAACCCTGGAGGCGCCACCACCAGCGCGTGGAGCGCAGCCTCGAGCAGCAGCGAGTCCCACTGGAACGACAGGAAGTCCCGTCCCACCGACACGTAGGAGAGGTAGAGCGCCCAGAGCGCCACGAGGACTGGTTGCGGCGCCACGTTCAGCGCGAGCAGCACGGACAGCCCCTGCCCCACCCGGCAGCCACGCACCAGCGCCGCGTCGGAGGCGCCGGTGTACCAGAAGAGCGAAGGGTAGATGCGCAGCCGCTGCGTGGGCGTGAGCTGCGCACGTGCAATCTCCAGCACCTCCTCCACCGGCAGGATGCCGCGCTTCCCGTACAGCCCCCGCACCTGGACCACGAGCGAGCTGAAGGCGAGGAAGAAGACACCTCCGAGCAGCCGCTCCGCGAGCCACGGCACGACGCGGGCGCGTCCCGGCAGGACGCTGCGTCCGAAGAGGAGCCTGTCCACGCGCGAGGCCGCGACGCGGTGCCGCGCCACCACGCCATAGACGGCATCCGCGAGCTGAAACACGCCGGGGAGCAGCCCCATCCGCGCGCGCCACCGCACCTCCGGCTCCGGTGATTGCATCAGCACGCGGAACACGGCCTCCGCGCCGGATGCCGCGCGCCCCCGGCCAGGGACGACGAGCTGCACAGCATTCCGCGCCGCCGAGCGACGCACACCCATCATCCGGAGTGGAAGTCTCTGGAAGGGAATGAAGCGGACACGGCCTCCTGTGCGTCCCTTCCACCGCTCCACCCAGCGACGGCAGAAGCCACACGCACCGTCGAACACCAGCACGGGTCTGGCGAGCGTGAGGCCCATCGCTCCTCCCGGCGGCGCAAGCACACCACCCACATCAATGGCGAACTGCACCGCCCACGGGATGAAGGTGCGGATGCGCCCCTGCGCCCGGAAGCACGGCGAGGACCTTGGCCAGAGACGCTCGACGCTCTGCCGAGCGCGCCTCCCCCCACCCGTCCGAGAGACGAGGAGTCGTGTCCCACCGCCGGAGCGGTCACCGAGCCGTCACAGAAGACACAGAGACAATGCAACGTTCCGCTCCCGTCGCGGCCCCACGCGCATGCGCGGCCACATCCGCCGACGTCGGCCCACCGCCCGTCGAGGCGGGAGCGTGCAAGGCGCTCACTTGTCTGCACGCAGCGTGGTACCGTCTTCGCTCCCTTCCCGGAGTCGCGGATGCCCCGTTTCCCTGCGCACGCCACGCTCGCGCTCGTCCTCGCACTGGTTGCCTGCCAGACGAAGTCGACCTTCGACCCCACCGAGGTGGCCGTGGGTCCCGGAGGCATGGTGGGCAATGGCGAGCCCCTCACCTCGGGCGTCTACCCTGGCGGCAACGACACGCCGCCCGCTCCACGCCAGGTGACGCCGCCCGACGGCTCCCGGCCTCCCGACTGCGACGGCGCGTGCCTCACGTGGTGCGAGGCACAGGCGCTCGAGAATCCCGTCAACCGCGGCCTCTGCCCGAGCCTCTGGGGCGTGGGCATGAGCGCGCGCCCCATCAACCACGAGCAGGCCTGCCGCCGCCTCTTCGTGGACATGACGGGGCGCCTGCCCACCCAGGAGGAGCTCGGTACCACCTGCACAGGCACCTGGGGCGAGGTGGTGCAGCGGCTGATGGCGAGCGACGACTTCATCCGCGTCAACCAGCGTCGCGCCGCGGACCGCTTCCTCTACAGCACGCAGGTGGTGAGCGTGCAGCGCATCTACGACATGGACCGGCTGGTGGAGAAGCTCCACCGCGGGCTCGTGCCCTACGACCTCTTCGCCTCCGTGGCCTCCGCGCACCCCGTCGTCACGCGGCGCTACGCGGACGCCGGGGACACGGTGGAGGCCGTCTTCCGCCTCTTCCTGGGCCGGCCGCCGTTCGAGAACGAGAAGGCGGACATGGCGCGCCTCTTCGCGCTGTGGG
>JAKEEX010000643.1 GCA_022616315.1 Myxococcaceae bacterium | reverse complement strand
GGTTCCTGATGCGGTTCCACCGCTTGATGTCCTCCACCGACACCCCGTAGCGCTGCGACACGCTCCACAGCGTCTCGCCGGCCTGGAGGCGGTGGGTGGAGGGGCGCCGGCCCGAGGCGGCAGGTGCGGTCTTCTTCGCCACGAGGGTGCCGCCGCGCTCGGCAGCCGCAGCATTCGACGGCCAGAGCGTCAGCCGCGTGCCCACCTGGAGCCCGTGTGCCTTCCGCGGCAACCGGTTCCACTCCTTCAGGTCGTCCACACCCACGTGGAAGCGCTGGGCGATGGACCAGAGGCTGTCGCCATCCTCCACCGTGTACGTGACACGGGTCCGCCCCTCGACGCGCTCCGACTGCACCTTGCCGCCCGTGGAGCGTGCGCGCGTCCCCGCCGGGACCTCCTCCTCGGGGCGCGCGGCCTTCACACCCCGCTCCCGCGCCTGCTCAACGGCGCGGGCGAGCACGGCCTCGCGCTCTGCCCCCTCCCCGCGCGGCACCGGCACCACAAGGTCCGTGTTCACCCGCAGCGTGCGTGCGCTCCGCATCCGGTTGAGCTGCATGATGGCCTCGGGGGCCGAGCCGTACCGCTGGGCAATCTCCGAGAGCGTGTCCCCGCGCTTGATGCGGTGCACCTTGAAGGTGAGGCGCTCGCGAGGCGCCACCTTGGCGAACTCCGCGACGAAGCGCTCGCGCGAGCCACGGGGCAACCTCAGCTTGTACGGAGTGCGCTCCGAGGTGGGAGGCGTGCACCAGCGCTTGAGCTCCGGGTTCAGCTCCTGGACCGCATCCAGCGGGACGCCGGCAGCGCGCGCGATGACCGCGAGGTCCGTGGGGTCCGCCACCTCCACCTCGTCCCACGCGAAGGCCTCCTCGAAGTCGAACTCCCCGTCCGTGAAGCCGAAGACGCGCGGGTGCTTGGCGATGAGCGCGGCGGCGATGAGCTTGGGCACGTAGTGCTGCGTCTCCTTGGCCAACCCGCGCCCCTCGGACATCGCCCAGAAGTCGCTGGTGCCGAGCTTCTGCGCCAGACGGCGCACGCGCCCCCCGCCGGTGTTGTAGCCCGCCCACGCGAGGTACCAGTGGCCGAGCTCCTGGTGGAGCTGCTTCAGGTAGCGCGCCGCGGCCACGGTGGCCTTCACCGGATCCCTGCGCTCGTCCACCCAGAAGTCCTGCTTGAGCCCGTACTGCCGGCCCGTCGCGGAGATGAACTGCCACGGCCCGGCCGCGTGCGCCCACGAGTACGCGTTGGCCGAGAAGCCGCTCTCGATCATCGCGAGGTACACCGTGTCGCGCGGCAGCCCGTGCTGCTCCAGGATGGGCTGCATCAGCGGCAGGAAGCGCGTGGAGCGGTTCATCCACTTGACGAACCAGGGTCGCCCCTTGGTCTGGAAGAACTGGATGTACTGCGCGACCAGCGGCTGCATCTCCACCGGGATGTCGTAGCGGTCTGCAACCGTCGCGGTGTCGAACGCCGCGACGTCCCGCACGATCGGGAGCTCGGGGCCGCCGTCCTCGCGTCCCAGCGGCTCCTCGAATGCGTCCAGGACGCGGTCACGCAGCGGGTTGCCGATTCCCAGCCGGCGCAGCGACTGGAGCAGCTCGGCGCTCACCTGGACCGCGGGGTCCAGCTCCGCCTCCTCCAGGGCGCGCAGCTCCTCGAGCTCCGCGGATTCCGACTCCGCCTCCGGGGGCGGCTCCTCGTCCTCTTCTCCTGTTCCGTCGGAGGCGCGCAGGAGCTGCTCCTTCGCTTCGGGGTCCAGCTCCCGCACACCCGCGGCAGGCTGTGACATCTCGACGGCGGTGGGAATGGACGGCACCGAAGCCAGGACGGTGAGGAGCAGGCTGGCGAGCGACATCTGAGCAGGGAGCAGGGGGTGAAGAGGGGCGCAAAGGGTACGGGCGCGGTCCGCGGACCGTCAAACGGTCAGCCGGGCGAGCGATTCCAGCCTCCGCACCCGGGCACGCGAGGACCGTCCGCCCGTCAGGGCGGTGACACGCGGGGGGCGGCCGCCCCATGCCCGGGGCCGAGGATGCGCGGAACGTACGTGGTGAAGTCGAAGTGGGGGGAGTTCTCGAGGGTGTGACAGCCGGTGCAGGCCGCGGCCCCCGGCCTTCCGACGATGTTCGTCGCAGCCGGCGCGCGCGCGTGCAGCGAGCCCGGTCCGTGGCAGCTCTCGCACCCCACGTCCTCGCGTCTGGCGGTGCGGTCGATGCGGCACACGCCCCCGGGCTGCTCCCAGCCCGTCACGTGGCAGCTCGCGCACTGGAGGTGGTGCTGCTTGCCCAGCCCCACGAGGGTTTCCCAGGCGTGCGCATGCTTGCTCGCCTCGTACACGGCGAAGGCACCCGCGTGGCAGCCACGGCAGGCCTTGTTGCCCACGAACGCCGCCTGGCCCTTCGCCGGCGCAGGGCAGTCCTTCCCGTGCACACGCGCCCAGGCGAGGTTGAGCCGTCCCACCTCCGCGTCGTACCTGGCCACGATTGCAGCCACCGCCGGATCGGAGGGGAGGCTCGCCTCGAGCGGGACGAAGCGCAGCGTGTAGGTGTGGGCCTGGAGGTCCGGCACGGCGCCGGTGGTGAGCCGTCGCCTGACAAGCTCCTCGAGCTTCCCCAACTTGAGGCGCCGCAGCTCCGCGGACAGGCCAGGGTGGTTCACCTCGCGGTCGAGCAGCGCGATGCGTGCGTCGAGCGCCGAGAGCTCCCGCTCCACGTCCGCCTGCCCTCGCTGGAGCTGGAAGGGTCCAGGGCCCTCTCCGAACGCCACCTCCACCCGCAGCAGCGAGCGGCCCTTGCTCTGGAGCCCCACGAGCGGGACCGCTCCCCGCACCAGCCGGTTCTCCTCGCCGGAGGTCTCCGACGCCGTGAAGGTCGCGACGAGCAGGTCCACACCCGTGTCCGTCCGCGCAGCGAGGGCCTGCGCGTCTTCCACTGTCCGCTGCAGGAGCCCGAGGACGAGCTCGGCCCCCTTCCGGCGCGCTTCGGCCGCCCCCGCGCGCAGCTCGGCGGCATCCCGCGCGGACACCACGCCCACGCGGTGGGTCCCTGCAGCCAGGACCTCGCCCCGGCCAAACGCGACGTTGGGGAGGCCGAGCGACCTTAAGAAGGCCTCGCCCCGCGCATCGTCGAGCGGCCCCGTGGCCCGCGTGACGAGCCCCATGGCCTTCATGGCCCCGGCGAGCGCGCGCGCCCGGGCCTCGTCCTGCGGCACCTGCGCCGCGGTCAGCCTCGGAGCGCCGAAGAGGGAGTTGCCTCCGTCCACATACAGCACCGGGGGGCCCTGGCGCCTCGCCTCCGCCAGCTGGTGTGCGGCGCGGGCCACGCCGCCGCGCATGTTCTCGCTGCAGCCGCACGGAGCGAGGTACCCCCGCATGTCCGCGGACAGGTAGAGCACCGCGCGGTCCGTCGGTGGGCCCGGATTGGCCGCGAGCAGTGCGACGAGGAGGGGCAGCGCGCCCATCACCAGAGGATGCTCTGGACCAGCTCGTCCACCTTCTCCCCCATGGCCTCCAGCCCGTTGGCCTTGGAGAGGGAGCCGTCCGCGCCTACCTGCTCGGCGAGCCGGCTCAGCTCGTCGTCCGGGAGCGAGGAGAAGAGGACGATGGGGATGTCCTGCGTGCCGTACTCGTTCTTCAGGGTGCGGCAGATGTCCGTCCCCTTCGCCTCCGGCATGTGGATGTCGGTCAGGATGAGGTCGGGCCGCCAGGAGCGGAGCGTGCTCTCGAACTCCACGAGCGTGGAGGTGGCGACGACGTCGTAGCCCCGGGCCTCGAGGACGGCCTTCTCCATGGCGAGGGTGATCTCGCTGTCGTCGATGAGCAGGATGCGGCGCTTCTGTTCCACGGAGGGGCCCTCGTCGCCCGGGAGGCGAGCCCTGGTGTGCGTGGTGGACCCAGGGATGGTTCCGGGGTGATACCAGAAGTTCCCCTCCTGCAGCCACGGTGGACCTCTGGGCGCGGGCCCTGTTCGTCGCGCAACCCGGGACCGGCTCGGGTATGGTCCGCGCCTCTCATGTCGGCGGCGTGGGCGGTGGCCCTCTATTCAGCAGTCATCGTGCTCGGTGCGGTCGCCGCGGCGCTCGTGCCCCTCTACACGCGGGCGCAGCAGGGTCTCGTATGGTTCCTCGCCTTCGCCGCGGGAGTCATGCTGGGCGCGGCCTTCTTCCACATGCTCCCCGAGGCCTACGGGGAGGGTGGTGGCTACGCGGCCTTCGTCCTCGTTCCGGTGGGCTTCGTCGTGCTCTTCCTGCTCGAGCGCCTCTTCTTCACACACCCCCACGAGGAGGGCGCGCACCAGGCGCTGGGCCTCACGGCGTTCGCGGGCCTGTCGGTGCACACCATCATGGACGGTGTGGCGCTCGGGAGCGCGACGCTCCAGGGTGTGGGGGCCACGGCGTTCCTCGCCATCCTCGCGCACAAGGTGCCTTCGGCCCTCTCGCTCGCCTCCATGCTGCGGGCCGGGGGACGCCGCGCGGGGTCCGTCCTCCTCCTGTGCGCGGTGTATGGGCTGATGGTGCCCCTTGGAGCGGCTGTCTACCTGGTGCTGCAGGAGGTCCTCCCGTTCGAGACCTTCGCCCCGCGCGCGCTCGCCTTCTCCGCCGGCACGTTCCTCTACATCGCCGTGGCGGACCTCCTTCCGCACGTCCACCGCTCGGCGGGAGGGCAGCGGCTCCGCCCGGTGCTTGCGCTGGCCATGGGTCTCGCGCTCATGGCCGGGCTGACGCGCTGGGTGGTCCACCCCCACACCTGACGCGAGGAAGCTCTGACCGCCATGAAGCGCCTTACCGACTGGTACGCCCACCCGCGCTACTACGAGGCCATCTTCGGCACGGACACCGAGCGCGAGATGGACTTCCTCGAGGGCCTCCACCGGCGGTACGGCAACGGTGGGCGGCGCTGGCTGGAGCCCGCATGTGGGGCAGGGCGCCTGCTCGCGGAGGGCGCGAAGCGCGGGCTCACGCTCGTGGGCTACGACCTGTCGGAGCGGATGCTCGCGTATGCGCGCAAGCGGATGCGCCCGGCCTCGAGCGCGCGCGTGTCCCTTCACCAGGCGCGGATGGAGGCCTTCTGTCCACCCCAGCTCGTGGGACGGATGGACCTGGCGTTCAACCTCGTCTCCACGTTCCGCTACCTGGACAGTGAAGCCGCGGCGCTCTCCCACCTGCGCGCGACGGCGCGGCTCCTCTCGCGCGGGGGCATCTACGTCCTCGGCTTCCATCTCACCGACTACGCGCGAAGAACCCCGGAGCGCGAGCGGTGGGTGGGCCACGCAGGAGGCGCGCGCGTGGTGTGCAACACGCGGGAGGGCGCGCCGGACCGCGCGAGCCGGAGCTCCGCCATGCGCAACCGGCTCCGCGTCACGGGCCCGCGCGTGGACCTTCTCATCGAGACCGAGTGGTCCTTCCGCACGTACAGCGGTGCGCAGGCCCGCTCGCTCTTCCGTCGGGCGGGCCTGAAGGTGCTGGCGCGCCACGACTTCGACTACACGCTCGATGCCCAGGCAGCAGGCGACCGGCTCGACAGCGTCTTCGTCCTCGCGCACGACCCCTCTCCCTCCGGGAGAGCGACGGGCTGAGCTGATTCCCCGCTCCCTCTGGGAGAGGGCCAGGGTGAGGGGGCTGGGCTGTGCACCCGGGAGGGGCCTGGCATCCCTCCGCGTTCTTGGAAGAGAGGAGCTCTTCCCATGCTTCCCCTTCGCAACGACGGAGTGAACAGCGACCAGCAGGAGCGCCCCATCATGGAGCCCCCGCGGGTGTCTGACCGGGTCATCAATCCCCAGGACGCCGAGCACTTCGACGCGGGGATGGCGGCGGACCCCCGCGACGCGGACCTCATCGGCGCTCCTCCCTACGAGCAGGAGCCGACGGCGGACGACATCCTCCCGGACCAGATTCGCCGCTTCCCGGGCGTGCCCTCCGAGGAGGACCTCGAGCTGACGGCCCGCCCGCGTGCGCCGTTGCGCTACTGCCCGCCCGAGGAGCTGCACGAGGGCTGAGGCGCGGCGCCGGTGGCAGAGTGCGCCAGGCGGCCGGGAATCCCCCTGCTCGCCTTGTGTTCCAGGGGCCGGTCTTCTGGTCCTTCCCCCGTGGAATTCCCCGGGCCGCTGGGCCTAAAAAGGGCCTCTATGAACACGGACATTCGCGCGCTCACCGAGCGCGTGGCGCAGGAAGCCGCCTTCGTGGAGCTCCTGGGCCGGGAGGTGGGCGGGGTCATCGTAGGCCAGCGCGCCATGCTGGACCGCGTCCTCATCGGGCTCCTGTGCAACGGACACGTGCTGCTGGAGGGCGTGCCCGGGCTGGCCAAGACCCTCACCGTGAAGACGATCGCGGACGCCATCCGGCTGGCCTTCGCCCGCGTCCAGTTCACGCCGGACCTGCTGCCCGCGGACCTGGTGGGGACCATGGTCTACAACCAGCACCAGGCGAGCTTCGCCGTGCGCAAGGGGCCCATCTTCGCCAACGTCGTGCTGGCGGACGAGATCAACCGCGCCCCCGCCAAGGTGCAGTCCGCGCTCCTGGAGGCCATGCAGGAGCGCCAGGTCACCATCGGTGAGCAGACGTTTCCGCTGCCGAGCCCCTTCCTGGTGCTCGCCACGCAGAACCCCATCGAGCACGAGGGCACCTACCCGCTCCCCGAGGCGCAGGTGGACCGCTTCATGCTCAAGGTGAAGGTGGTCTACCCGACGCGCGAGGAGGAGCGGCAGATCATGGACCGCATGGGCGCGGGCGCTCCGCCCAGGGCGCACCCCGTCATCGGGCCCGAGCAGATCGCCCGCGCACGCCAGGTGGTCAACGAGATCTACGTGGACGAGAAGGTCAAGGACTACATCCTCAACATCGTCTTCGCCACGCGCGAGCCCGGACGCGTAGGGCTCAAGGACCTGCAGGACTTCATCGAGTACGGGGCCTCTCCGCGCGCCACGCTCGCGCTGCTGCAGGCCGCGCGCGCCCATGCCTTCCTGCGCCGCCGCGGCTTCGTGACCCCGGAGGACGTGAAGGCGGTAGGGATGGACGTGCTCCGCCACCGCGTCTCGCTCACGTACGAGGCGGAGGCGGAGGACCTCACCCCCGAGCGCATCCTGCAGCGCGTGTTCGACCGCATCGAGGTGCCGTAAGGGGAGCGGCCCGCCATGCTTCCGAGGGACCTCATCAAGCGCGTGCGGCGTCTGGAGATCCGGACGCGCAAGGTGGTGACCGACACTCTCGCCGGTCAGTACCACTCGGTCTTCAAGGGCCGGGGCATGGCCTTCGCCGAGGTGCGCCAGTACCAGCCCGGGGACGAGATCCGCACCATCGACTGGAACGTCACCGCGCGCATGGGCGAGCCCTTCGTGAAGGTCTTCACGGAGGAGCGCGAGCTGACGGTGCTGCTGGTGGTGGACGTGTCGGCCTCCGGGGAATGGGGGAGCCGCGGGCGCGCCAAGGCCGAGCTCGCGGCGGAGGTGGCCGCGCAGATTGCGTTCAGTGCCATCGCCAACAACGACCGGGTGGGGCTCGTCCTCTTCAGTGACCGGGTGGAGAAGCTCATCCCGCCCAAGAAGGGCCGCAAGCACGTGATGCGCGTGGTGAGCGAGATCCTCTCCTTCAAGCCGCAGGGGCGCGGGACGGACCTCTCCGCGGGCCTCACCAGCGTGCAGCGCCTCGCGCGCCGCCGATCGGTCACCTTCCTCGTGTCGGACTTCCTCGCGGAGCGCTTCGAGACGAGCTTGAGGCTCGTGGCGCGCCGGCACGACCTGGTGCCCGTGGTGCTCGCGGATCCGCTCGAGGAGGCGTTCCCGGCGCTCGGGCTCGTGGAGATGGAGGACCCGGAGACGGCCGAGCGCGTGCTCGTGGACACGGACTCTCCCGCCGTCCGGGGCGCCTTCGCGCGCGCCATGCAGATGCGGCGCGAGGAGCAGCGCAAGCTCTTCAAGCGGCTGGAGCTGGACCACGTGGAGCTCCGCGCGGGCGAGGACCACGGCGTTGCACTGGCGCGCTTCTTCCGCATGCGCGCGCGGAGGCTGGCGGCGTGAGCGCGTGGCCATGGGGGAGGGGAGCATCGGTGCTCGTCGTGCTGCTCCTCCCGGGGGCGGCCGCCGCGCAGGCCGTGCCTGCGGTGGCGGAGGTGCGGCCCACGCGCGTGGAGACGCACGCAACGCCGGAGAAGGTGCAGCTCGGCGAGCCCTTCACGTACGAGCTCGTCTTCACGCACCCGCAGGACCAGCGCTACGAGCTCCTCACACCGAAGGAGCCGGGGGACTTCGAGCTGCTCGAGCAGCAGCGGCGGCGGGACGACGTGGGCGGTGAGGCCGTGACGACCTTCCGGCTCCGGATGGCGCTCTTCGAGCTCGGCCCCCACACGCTCCCTCCGCTCGCCTTCGAGGTGGCCACGCCCCAGGGCGCGGCGCGCTTCGTCGCCGAGGGACCCACGGTGGAGGGCCTGTCGTCCCTGCCGGAAGACGCGGAAGGTCAGGACGCAAGCCTGCGCCCCCTCAAGGCCACGGTGGACGTGCCCATCCGCTCGTGGAGGCTCCTGTGGGGCCTCCTCGGTGGACTCGCGGCCGTCGCGCTCGGCATCGCGCTGTGGCGCTGGTGGCGTCGTCCGCGTCCCGCGATGCCCGCCCCGGCTCCGCCCCTCCTTCCGCTCGATGTGCGCACGCGCAAGGCACTCGATGCGCTGCAGGCGGAAGGGCTCGCCGCGCAGGGGCGGCACAAGGAGTTCTACGTGCGCCTGACGGACATCGTCCGGGGCTACCTCGCCGAGCGCTACCACGTCGAGGCGCGCGAGTGCACCACGGCCGAGCTCCTGGCGACGCTGCGCCGGAGCCGCGCCGCGGGCCTGCCTGCGGAGGCGCTGCGCGTCTTCCTGGACGAGGCGGACCTCGTGAAGTTCGCCAAGATGCAGGTGGACGCGACGGCGTGCGACGCGTCGCTCGAGTTCGGCCACCGCCTCGTCAACGCCACCTCCACCCCGCCGGTACCGCCACCGGATGAGGCCCATGCTGCCAGCGCTCGAGCTCCATAGCCCCCAGGCGCTCTGGCTGCTGCTCCTGGTCCCCGTCCTCCTGTGGGCGGCGTGGAGGGCGCGCCGCAGGCGGGCCGTGCTCCGCTTCTCCGCGGCGCACGTGTTCGCCTCGCGGCCGCGTGGCTGGCGCACGCGGGTGGTGGCGCTCCTCCCCGCGCTGCGGATCCTCGCCGTGGTGCTCGCGGTGGTGGCGCTCGCGCGCCCGAGGATGCGCGATGCGCGCGTGCGAGACCTCGCGGTGGAGGGAATCGACATCGTCATCGCGTTCGACGTGTCCACCTCCATGGAGGCAGGGGACTTCCGCCCCGCGAACCGGATGGTGGTGGCCAAGGAGGTCCTGCAGGAGTTCATCGATGGGCGCACCAACGACCGCATCGGCCTGGTGGTCTTCTCCGGCGCGGCCTACACGCAGGCGCCGCTGACGCTGGACTACGCCGTTCTCAAGGAGGTGGTGGGCCAGCTGCGCACCCGGGTGCTCGAGGACGGCACCGCCATCGGGGACGCGCTGGCCACCGCGGTCAACCGTCTGCGTGACTCGGACGCGAAGAGCCGGGTGGTGGTGCTCATCACCGACGGCGACAACAACGCGGGCCGCTTCGCCCCGATGGACGTCGCGCACATGGCGCAGGCACTGAAGATCCCCGTCTTCACCATCCTCGTGGGCAAGGGTGGCAAGGTGCCCTTCCCATCGGGGACCGACCTCTTCGGAAACACGACCTGGCGTGAGACGGAGATTCCCATCAACCCCGAGCTCATGCAGGACATCGCCAGGTTGACCGGGGGTGAGTACTTCCGCGCCACCGACCGCGAGTCGCTCAAGGAGGGACTGCAGAAGGTCCTGGACCGGATGGAGCGCTCGAAGCTGATGGAGGGAGGAGCGGCGGCGAACTACCGCGAGGTGTTCCATCCCTTCCTCCTCTGGGCCTTCGTCCTGGCGGCCGCGGAGCTGCTGCTCAAGGGCGCGCTCCTGAGGGTGTTCCCATGATGGGGGGCGAGGCCTGGCGCTTCACGCTGCTCGGCTATCCGGCCGGGTTCGCACGTCCGCTGCTGCTCCTCCTCTGCCTCGCGGGGCTGGTGGTGGCGGCGCTCGGAGTGCTCCTCGCGGTGAGACGGCGGACGCGCGTGGCGGCGCTCCTCACCGAGCGGCTCGCGGAGCGGCTGGCCCCGGGGGTGTCCGTGGCGCGGCCGGTGGCCCAGTCGTCGATGTACGGGCTCGGGCTCCTGATGCTGGGCGTGGCGCTCGCGCAGCCCCAGTGCGGCAGCCGCTCCGAGCTCGTGAAGCGCCGGGGCATCGACGTGGTGGTGGCGCTCGATGCGAGCAAGTCCATGCTCGCCAGCGACGTTCAGCCCAGCCGCCTGGCCCGGGCAAAGCTCGAGCTCACCACGCTCCTGGACGAGCTCAAGGGGGACCGCGTGGGCATCGTGGCCTTCGCGGGAGAGGCCTTCATCCAGTGCCCGCTCACCAGCGACTACGCCGCGGCCAAGCTCTTCCTGCGCGCGGTGGAGCCGGAGGAGATGCCGCAGGGAGGCTCGAACATCGGCTCCGCGCTGATGCTCGCCCAGCGGATGCTCCTCTCCACCGACCGGGGCGCCAAGGACCAGGTGGTGGTGCTGCTGTCGGATGGCGAGGACACCACGGGTGAGGTGTCGGAGGCGGTGGCCGCCCTCAAGGAGGCGGGCATCCAGGTGCTCGCGGTGGGCATCGGGGGCGCGGACGGTGCGCCCATTCCCCGCTACGGGCCCAAGGGGGACTTCATCGACTACGTGAAGGACCGCGACGGCAACACGGTGATGACGCGGATGGATGCCTCCGTGCTCACCGAGATTGCCGGGGAGACGGGCGGCGTCTTCCTCCACCAGCCACAGGGCGCATCCATGGGCGAGGTGGTGGCC
>JAKEEX010000082.1 GCA_022616315.1 Myxococcaceae bacterium | reverse complement strand
CTGCTCGGAGGCGAAGGGCCACCGTGGAGGTTGCTCGCGGCGGTGGTGGGCGCCCTCCCGGTGCTCGCCGCCTCCGGAGCGCTCGGGACGGCGCTCGCGTGGGTGGGTGCTGCGCTCGCGGGGCTGGGGGTGTTCCCGGCCATCGTCGCGACGCTGGGGCTCCGCCTCCTGCTGGGCAGGGGCCTCTCACCCGAGCTCGCCGCGAGCACCGTGGTGGGGACAGCGCTCCTTCTCGGAGTCGGCGAGGCCCTCTTGCGCTCCCGAGCGCGCGGCCCCTCCCGCTGGACGGGCAAGAGCCGGGGTGGCGTCGTGGGCCACTGGATCTTCTACCAGCTGACGCGGTGGTTCGGCATCCGGCCGGCGTATGCGCTGCTGTACCCCGTCTCCCTGTATTTCCTGCTGGTGCTGGGGACGGGGAGACGGGCCTCGATGCAGTTCCTCGAGCGCGCGCTCGGGCCGACGCACTGGGCCGGGCGCCTGGCCCGCACCTACCGGCACTTCCTCGCCTTCGCACGCACGCTCGTGGACCGCTTCGTGCTCTCGCTCCACGGCCCCGGACTCTTCCGGCTGGAGGAGAACGGTCTGCACCACATCCGCACGGCGGCGGCGGAGGGCCGCGGCGCCATCCTCCTGACGGCGCACATGGGCAACTGGGACATCGCCGCGGGGCTCCTCGGGGATGTCAGCGCAGACGTTGCCGTCGTGGCGTTCCGCGGGGAGCAGGAGCGCCTGGCGCGCTTCCTGGAGAAGGCCCACGGGAGGGGACCTCGCGTCATCGCGGTGGGCGACGAGCTCCTAGGCTCGCTGGAGATGGTGCGCGCACTCCGCGAGGGCACGCTCCTGGCCGTGCAGGGTGACCGGGCGCTGAATCCGAGGGTGGTGCGCGTCCCATTCCTCGGGCGCGAGGCGCCGTTCCCGGTGGGGCCCTTCGTGCTGGCGGCGGTGAGTGGTGCGCCCCTCATCGCCACCTTCTCCACGCAGGTCGGGCCGGCCTCCTACCGGTTCGTGGCGGCGCCGCCCATGCGCGTGAGCTTCGCGCCGGGCCAGAGCCGTGACGCCCAGCTGCGCGGCTGGGTGGAGCAGTACGTCCGGCAGCTCGAGGCGCTCGTCCGCGAGCACCCCTACCAGTGGTTCAACTTCTACGACTTCTGGGAGGCCGAGCCCCCCTCCGCGTCTTCCGGAGGGAGGCCAGAGTCACCGGCTGCGCGGGGGTGACGTCAGAACGCGAAGCCGACGCCGGCGCGCAGGCCGTAGTTGCTGATTTCGGCCCGGAGCGCGATGGAGTCGTTGAGCTTGTAGAGCACGCCCGGGCCCGCCATCCAGTAGAGCCAGCCGACGCCGTACGTGCTACCGAAGGTGCTGTCGTTCGCGAACGCGAAGGTCCATCCGAGGCCGAGCTTGCCGTACGCGGAGAACTGGTCGGTGATGTGGAACGTCCAGCGTGCCTCGGCGGCTGGAGTGAAGGTCGTGTAGCTATAGCCGGCCCAGCCTCCCATCGACGCGTCGCCTCCGAACTCCAGTTCCACCGAGTCGTTGAGGGCGGGGATGAAGCCTTCGTTGACGATGGGGAGGGTGTAGCGCGCGCCGACACCGATGCCGAAGCCCAGAAACCAGGTGGGGGAGGCGAACACCGAGAACATCTGCTCCCGGCTCTGCGAGCTCCGGTCGAGCAGTCCGCCAGACTGGCGCACGGCGGAAGCAGAGGATTCGTCCGCCGCCTCATCTGCGCGAGCGACGCTGGGGGTGACGAGGACGAGGGCCAGGGAAAGCAACGTTGCGGAGAGAGTGCGCATAGGGATGTGAGCGAAGTGAGTGGTCCGGACGTGCCGGCGGCGGACACCCTATGTCGGCCGGCTGACAGTTTCAAAGAGTGTGTCCGTTTCCACCTGTTCAGGGGCTGCACTGAACAGCGCGTCTCGAGCGCGTGACGAAGTCACCGCGGGTGCGGCGGCGATAGCGCACCCTGTCCTCGAGCAGGACAGTCGAATCCCCCAGGCGCTGCCAAGCGGATTGACAACGTCTGTCCCTCGCGTGCTCCACCCGCGGTGCGGAGGCCACGACGCCGGCGTCGTCTTCCCCGTGGGTTGCGACCTGTCTCGCAGCTGGCACGGGGGGTGCTGAACGCGGGCACCCCCTGACCAGCGGCGCTCCTGCCGCCAGCGAGGACTCCATGCAATTGAAGCAATCCCTCAGTTTGTTTGCAGCTTGTCTCGTCCTGGGCGCGGCCTGCGGTCCCGAAGTGCAGCTGGACGAAAGCCCCTCGGAGGACGTGGCCTCCACCGGGATGACGTACGAGCAGTTCCTCACCGTCATCGACCACGAGGCCGGAACCGAGAACTACATCGTCAACGGTGACGAGCTGGTCGAGGGAGAGAAGAACCTCCGCGAGTTCTACGAGAAGCACGTGCGCGGCGGTCAGCTCATCGTGAACACGGTGGGCGGCTCGGATGACAAGTGGAGCAGCACCGCGAAGAAGGCCATCACGTACTGCGTGAGCTCGTCGTCCTTCGGCGCCAACTACAACACCGTGGTGTCGGCCATGACGGCGGCCACCGGCGCGTGGGAGGCCGAGGCGGACATCGACTTCATCCACTCGAGCCAGTTCGACAGCAACTGCACCGCATCGCAGGCGGGCGTGGTGTTCGACGTGCGCCAGGTGAGCGGCCAGTCCTACCTGGCTCGCGCCTTCTTCCCCAGCAACTCGCGCGCCTCGCGCAACGTGCTCATCGACACGAGCGCCTACAGCGCGGGCACCTACACGCTCGCAGGCATCCTGCGCCACGAGCTGGGCCACACCCTGGGCTTCCGGCACGAGCACACCCGCCCCGAGGCCGGCACCTGCTTCGAGGACAACAACTGGCGCTCCCTCACCACCTACGACTCCGCCTCGGTGATGCACTACCCGCAGTGCAACGGCACCAATTCCGGCGACCTGGTGCTGACCCAGAAGGACAAGGATGGAATCGAGGCGCTGTACGGCCCGGTGGGCGGTGGCGGCGGCGGTGGCACAACCACCGAGACGTTCAGCGGCAGCGTCGTCGCCGGCGAGAACGACCACTTCGGGCCCTTCAGCGTGACGGCGGGCACCACCTTCGAGGTGGTGATGACCGGCACAGGTGACCCGGACCTCTACGTGCGCTGGGGCGCGCAGCCGACGACGACGACGTACAACTGCCGCCCGTACCTCAACGGCGCGTCCGAGACGTGCAACATCACCGTGCCCGCCGGACAGAGCACCGCCTACATCATGGTGCGCGGCTACACCGCCGGCACCTACAACCTGACCGTCACGTACACCAAGCCGGCGGGCGGCGGCGGTGGGACGCCGACGACCGAGAACTTCAGCGGCAGCACCGCCGCCGGTGAGAACGACCACTTCGGCCCCTTCAGCGTCGTGGCGGGCAGCACCTTCACCGCGGCGATGACCGGCACGGGTGACCCGGACCTCTACGTGCGCTGGGGCGCGGCGCCCACTACGACGGCGTACAACTGCCGCCCGTACCTCAGCGGCGCGTCCGAGACGTGCAACCTCACCGTGCCCGCGGGCCAGAGCACGGCCTACGTCATGGTGCGTGGCTACACCTCGGCCACGTACAACTTGCAGGTGAACTACACGAAGCCGTAGGCGAGACTCCGCGCTGCGCCGGCTCCATCGAGCTGGCGCAGCGTGGAGGCAGCTGGCAGTCGCAGCGCGGGCGCCACGGGAGGCGGCGTGTCCGGCAGCTTCACGTGCTCGAGAATTCGGCGCACGAGGGGGCCGTGGGAGACGCCCAGTCGAACTGCGAATTGACCTACCCGTCAGGAGGCGTGTCCTTCGGGACGTTCGATGGGCGCATTCCCTGGGGCGCTGTAGCCGGACCATCTCAGGTGTCCGGAGCCGCGCCTCAGCCGTTGCGTGGCAGGCGCACCGTGAAGGTGGTGCCCTCCTCGGCGGTGGAGCGCACGTCGATGGTGCCTCCGTGGGCCACCACCAGGTGCCTGACGATGTAGAGCCCCAGTCCCACGCTCCGGCTCTGCTGGTCCACCAGGGCCGTGGCGCGCTGCATGGGCTCGAAGATGCGGGACAGGTTCCCGGGGTCGATGGGCTCCCCGGAGTTGTGGACCTGGAGCGTGACGCTGCCGTCCTCCCCGAAGGTCGTGACCTCCACTGGCGTGCCCACGGGGCTGTACTTGAGCGCGTTGCTGACGAGGTTGCTCACCACCTGCGCGAGCCGGTCGCCGTCCCACGCCCCCTCGCCGCTCCCCTTGGACAGCAGGCGCACCTCCCGCTCCGGGAAGACCGCCTGCAGCTCCTCCACCACGTCGCGCACCAGTGCGTGGAGGTTCAGCGGCCTCCGCGTCACCTGGATGCCCCCGCCCAGCCGCGCCTGGGTGAAGTCCAGGAGGTCGCGCACCATGCGCACCCCGCGCTCTGCCGAGTGCTGGATGCGCACGACCGCCGCGGATCCCCGCTCGTCCAGCCCCTCACGCCGCAGCAGCGCCTGCGTTCCCACGAGGATGGCGGAGAGGGGATT
>JAKEEX010000642.1 GCA_022616315.1 Myxococcaceae bacterium | reverse complement strand
TCCCGCTCCAGGTCCCGCCCGATGAGGCGCTCCGCCACCCGGCACGCGAGGGTGACGATGTCCGCCTCCGCTCCGTCCACCAGCCGGCGTGCTTCCATGCGCGCCTTCAGGAGCACCTCGGTCGCCTGCGCCAGGCCTTCCTGGTAGCCGGCTTCGCGCGCATCGGCCGCGAGGCGATCGCGCTCGCGCCGGGCCTCCTCCAGCAGCGCGGCGGCCTGACCCTTCGCCTCCTCGAGGAGGGACTGCGCAGACTGGCGCGCCTCGTAGACCTCGGCATCCACCACGGCCCCCGAGCGGGCCTGCGGCCGCCCTGCACCCGAGCGCTCCCGCAGCGCTTCCCCGGTGCCCTCCCCCTTGATGACCGACATGCACGTGGCTCCTTCGCGAGAGCCACTCTACTTCGTGGGCGGCTCGCCACCATGTCTTGGAAGCCGGGCGCCGTCCCCATGCCGTGACGAGCGGAGAGGGGCCGAGCAGGAAACGCACAGCCGGTGGCCGGTTCCTCGGAGGTCCGGGTCCACCCAACCTTCAAACGCGGGGCGCGGCACAGGCCTCACGGTGGGGCCCGCTTCCCCTCACCGCGTCCCTCTCCCAGAGGGAGAGGGGAGAGGGAGATGCACATGCGAAC
Source organism: Myxococcaceae bacterium (assembly GCA_022616315.1). Classification (GTDB taxonomy): domain Bacteria; phylum Myxococcota; class Myxococcia; order Myxococcales; family Myxococcaceae; genus JAKEEX01. The sequence goes on along the minus strand of JAKEEX010000642.1, from coordinate 7,936 downwards.
GAGGATTCTCGGGCTGTGGACGGCGCTGCTGCTGCTCGGCGGTGGTTCGGCCCTTGCGAGCTTTCAGGAGCAGGAGCGCGTGCGCCCGGGTGACGTGAGCAATGCCCAGCAGGCGGGACAGCCGCCGGGTGCGGGGGACGTCACCGTCGAGGAGGAAGAGGCCGTCCTCATCGGCGAGGACGAGGGCGTCGGTGGCGCGGGTCAGTGCCCCGCTGTCCAGACACCCCAGAACCAGCTCACGGGCACGGTGGCGAAGGCGACGGGCACGTCGCTCTTCCTCGAGGAACCCAATGGCGCCATCGTCGAGCTGAAGGTGGACCAGAACACGCGCTTCACGGACCCCTCCGTCAAGGGTCTGAAGGACGTTCGTGTGGGTCAGGACGTCCAGGCCAGCTTCGAACGCAAGGGCATGGCCAATCTGGCGACGAGCATCCTGCCCTGGACCGCTGTCGGCGGCGCGGGCCAGGAGGGTGTCGTCGAGCAGCCCGCCTTCCCCGACCCTTCGGGCATCCGGAAGAGCGACGAGGGCGGCATCAAGGCACCCGAAGAGCCGGGCACCGGCGGAAGTGGCCTGCTCCCGCTCACGCCGGAGGAGAACCCGGATGTGGCCGGTCCCCCCCAGGACGAGGACAACGCCGGACAGGCCGGGGACATCGGCACCACGGAGGAGCCCGGCACTCCGCGCCGCAGCGTCAAGCAGCGCCCCGCGGGCGCCGTGGACCCCGAAAAGGCCTACTGAACCAGGCGAGCAGGCAGGCTGCGGCACGTCCGCCCGGACTCCAACCGTGGAGCCCGGGCGGACCCTTTGCGGGCGGACACAGTTGTTTACACCCCAGAGGCTTGGACCTGGGAATGGGTCGGGCTATGTGAGCTTCCTCGCGCCGCCGCGGCCTTCCCACCCACTTGGGGGAACGTGGCGCGCTGCATTGGAAAGGTGCTCCATGGACCCCATCGTCTCCATCCGCAACGTCACCAAGGACTACACCCTCGGCAAGACCGTGGTGTCCGCCCTTCGCGGGGTCAACCTCGAGGTCCACAAGGGTGACTTCATCTCCATCGCCGGCCCCTCGGGCAGCGGGAAGACCACGCTCCTCAACCTCATCGGCTGCGTGGACACCGCGACCGGCGGTCTGGTGCAGGTCGTCGGCCAGAGCACCGGCCAGCTGACCGAGCGTCAGCTCACGGACCTGCGGCTTCACGCCATCGGCTTCATCTTCCAGAGCTTCAACCTGGTGAGCGTGCTCTCGGTCTTCCAGAACGTGGAGTTCCCGCTCCTGCTCCAGCGCAAGTGGACCGCCGCCGAGCGCCGCAAGCGCGTGGACGAGCTCCTCACCCAGGTGGGCCTCCAGAGCCACGCGAAGCACCGCCCCAACGAGCTCTCCGGCGGCCAGCGGCAGCGCGTGGCCATCGCGCGCGCCCTCGTCACGCAGCCCCAGCTGGTGCTCGCGGACGAGCCCACGGCCAACCTGGACTCGGTGACGGGCCAGAACATCATCGACCTGATGAAGGACCTCAACAAGCAGCAGGGGACCACCTTCATCTTCTCCACGCACGACCCGAAGGTGATGAGCCACGCGAACGCGGTGGTTCGCATCGAGGACGGGCAGATCAAGGACCGGATCAGCGCGGCCGAGGCCACGCTGGCCGTCGCGGCGGGGCACTGACCATGGGCCAACTGCGCGTGCTGTGGCAGATCGCGCTGCGCAACCTGTTTGCCAGCAAGATCAACGTCATCATCGGCTTCATCATCCTCGGCGGCACCTTCCTCGTGGTGCTCGGCGGCTCCATGCTGGACAGCATGGACGCGGCCATGAGCCGCTCCATCATCGGGAGCGTCGCGGGGCACATCCAGGTGTACTCGTCCCAGTCGAAGGAGGCGCTCGCCCTCTTCGGCAACATGGGCGGCGAGGCGGAGATCAGCGCCCTGGACGACTTCAGCAAGGTGAAGAAGACGCTGGAGACCGTCCCCAACGTCGAGCGCGTGGTGCCCATGGGCATCAACGCCGCGTTGGTGCAGTCCGGCAACACCATCGACCTCACCCTGGGTGAGCTGCGCGGAGTCCTGAACCACCTCCGCGACGAGGGCGAGTCGCCCGAGCGTCGCGAGAAGGCGGAGAGCCTCAAGGCGCACGTGCGCCAGCAGGTGGAGGTGCTCAAGGCGGACATCGCGAAGGCCCGGCTCATCTCCAAGGCCAGCGCAGAGGACGCGGAGGACGCCGCGGTCATCGAGCGCGTCAGCTCCGAGGCCTTCTGGAAGGAGTTCGAGACCCGGCCCTTCGACCAGATGGAGTACCTGGAGAACCGGCTGGCGCCCATGGTGTCGGACGCGGACCTCCTCTACCTGCGCTACGCGGGCACCGACCTGAAGGCCTTCCAGAAGAACTTCGACCGCATGCGCATCGTGGACGGGGCGCCGGTCCCGGACGGCGAGCGCGGCTTCCTCTTCGCCAAGCTCTTCTACGAGGAGACCCTCAAGCTGAAGTCCGCGCGCCGACTGGACAAGATCAAGGAGGCGCGGGACATCAAGAGCAAGCGCATCGCCACGGACGACGAGCTCAAGCGCTGGGTGAAGGAGAACTCCACGCAGACGCGCGAGTTCCTGCTCCAGCTGGACGGCATCAAGACGCGTGAGCTGGTGGCGCGGCTGCAGAAGCACCTGGGCAGCAAGGAGACGGAGCTCTCCGCGCTGCTGGGCTCCTTCTTCACCACCACGGACGAGAACTTCGACGCGCGCTACGCATTCTTCTACGAGCAGGTGGCGCCGCTGCTGCAGCTCTACCGCGTCCGCGTGGGTGACACGCTGTCCATCCAGGCCTTCACCAAGACGGGCTACATGCAGTCCGTGAACTTGAAGGTCTACGGGACGTTTATGTTCGAAGGGCTCGAGAAGTCGGACATGGCCGGCGGTCTCAACCTGATGGACCTGGTGTCCTTTCGCGAGCTCTACGGCTACCTGACGGCGGAGAAGAAGGCGGAGATCGCCGAGCTCAAGAAGAAGTCCGGCAGCCGCGAGATCGCGCGCGAGGGCGCCGAGGATGCCCTCTTCGGCGAGGACGCCAAGGTGGTCGAGGCCTCGGCCACCCCGGGCCTCATCGACGACTCGGCGAGCTTCGGTGACACGGCCCAGGCGCTCCGCAACAAGGAGCTGGCCAGCCGCGTCTACTCGCAGGACGAGATCGACCAGGGCGTGGTCCTCAGCGCCGCGGTGATGCTCAAGGACCCGACCCGCATCCAGGAGACCATCGCGGAAATCCACGCCGCGGCCGAGCGGGACAAGGTGCCCCTCAAGGCCGTGAGCTGGCAGGAGGCGAGCGGCCTCATCGGCCAGTTCGTGCTCATGGCGAAGCTCATCCTCTACTTCGCGGTGTTCGTCATCTTCATCGTGGCGCTCGTCATCATCAACAACGCCATGATGATGGCCACGCTGCGGCGGGTGCATGAGATTGGCACCATGCGCGCCATCGGGGCGCAGCGGGCCTTCGTGCTGTCGCTCGTGCTCATGGAGACCGTGGTGCTCGGCCTGCTGTTCGGTGGGCTGGGAATGCTCTTCGGCTCCGGGTTGGTCGGGTGGCTCCACTCGGTGGGCATCCCGGCCGGCAACGACGCCCTGCTATTCTTCTTCTCCGGCCCGCGGCTGTTCCCCTCGCTGACGGTGGGCAACCTGGTGGCGGCCTTCGTCATCGTCATGCTGGTGAGCGCCATTTCCACCCTCTACCCGGCCCTCATCGCGACGCGGGTCAGCCCGCTGCGCGCCATGCAGGCGGAGGAGTGACGTCCATGCTTCAGCTCCTACTCATTGCCGTCCGCAACCTCGCCCAGCACCGCCGGCGCACACTGCTGCTCGGCGGCGCCATCGCGGGCGTCACCGCGCTGCTCGTCATGCTCCAGGGCATGACCACCGGCATCCGCAGCACCCTCCTGGAGTCCGCCACCACCTTGAGCTCGGGCCACGTGAACGTGGGCGGCTTCTTCAAGGTGACCGCGGGCCAGGGAGCGCCGGTCGTCACCGAGTTCCCCAAGCTCGTGGAGATCATCCGGAAGGAGGTCCCCGAGCTGGACTTCGTCACGGAGCGTGGCCGCGGCTGGGCCAAGCTCATCGCGGATGACGGGTCGTCCGTGCAGCTGGGGCTCGCCGGCGTGGACATCACCCGCGAGTCCGGCCTCAAGAAGACCCTCAAGGTGACGCAGGGCAACCTGGACGACCTGGCCAAGCCGGGCAGCGTCCTGCTCTTCGAGAAGCAGGCCACGAAGCTCAACGTCAAGGTGGGCGACGCGCTGACGATCTCCGCGCCCGCGGCCCGCGGCGCCAACAACACCGTGGACGTGACGGTGGTGGCGGTGGCCAGGGACATCGGCTTCATGAGCGGGTTCAACTGCTTCCTGAACGGCGACTCGCTGCGCCAGCTCTACCAGCTCAAGGAGGACGCCACCGGGGCGCTGCACATCTACCTGAAGGACATCGAGAGCACGAAGGTGGTGCAGGAGCGTCTGCGCAAGCGGCTCGTGGAGCTGGGCTACCCCGTGATGGACGCGGACCCGCGCGCATTCTGGTTCAAGTTCGAGGTGGTCAACCGCGAGGAGTGGACCGGGCAGAAGCTGGACATCACGAACTGGGAGGACGAGGTCTCCTTCGTGAACTGGATCATCACCGCCCTGGACGGCCTCACGTACGTCCTCATCTTCGTGCTGCTCATCATCATCGCGGTGGGTGTGATGAACACGCTGTGGATCGCCATCCGCGAGCGCACGCGGGAGATCGGCACGCTGCGCGCCATCGGAATGCAGCGTCGGCGCGTGCTGCTGATGTTCCTGGTGGAGGCGCTCGTGCTCGGTCTCGCCTCCACGGGGGTCGGGGCCGTCATCTCGGCGCTCCTGGCCATGGGGCTCAACGCGGCGCAGATCCCGGTCGTCGAGGCGGCGCAGCTCATCACCATGTCGGACACGCTCTCGGTCCGCGTGACCGGCGGGAGCATCCTCGGCGCGGTGGTGTTCGTCACCACGTGCACCACCCTCATCTCGCTCATTCCCTCCTTCCTCGCCGCCCGGATGAAGCCGGTGACGGCCATGCACCACATCGGTTGAACGCCATGGCACTCCTCCCCTCCCCCATCCGCGTTTCCCTCCTGGCCCTGGCCCTCGTGGCCACGCCGGTGCTCGCCGCCCCGCTGGACGCCGCGGGCGTCAAGGCCGTCCTCGTGGAGCTGGACGACCGGCAGCGCAACGGCGGCGACTACAAGGCGCTCGTCTACCTGGAGCAGAAGGAGAAGGACAAAGCCGACACCGTTCGCGAGGCGCTCATCTACCGGCGCGACGCGGACGACAAGCTGATGATCCTCTTCGCGCGCCCCAAGGCCGAGCAGGGCAAGGGCTACCTGCGGCTCGACAAGAACCTCTGGATGTACGACCCCAACACGGGCCGCTGGGAGCGCCGCACCGAGCGCGAGCGCATCGCGGGCACCGACAGCCGCCGCGCGGACTTCGACGAGTCGCGTCTCGCCGACGAGTACGACGCTCGTTACGTCGAGGAGGGCAAGCTCGGGAAGTTCTCCACGCACATGCTGGAGCTCAAGGCGAAGGAGGGCGTGGACGTGGCCTACCCGGTGCTGAAGCTCTGGGTGGACCAGGCCTCCGGCAACATCCTCAAGCGCCAGGAGTTCGCGCTGTCGGGCAAGCTGATGCGCACCTCGCTCTACCCGAAGTGGCAGAAGCTCTTCAGCGAGTCGAAGGGCTCGGACGTCTGGTACCCGCAGGAGATCCGCATCTACGACGAGGTGGAGAAGGCCAACTCCACCGTCGTCCTCATCAAGCAGGTGGACCTCCGCTCGCTGGACGCCAACCTCTTCACCAAGGCCTGGCTCGAGAGCAAGAGCCGGTGAGCCCCTCCATGCGCACGCTCGGACTGCTGTTCCTCCTCGCCTCGGGTGCGGCTCTGGCCCAGGGGCGGGGGCACCCCACGGAGGCGATGGAGCGCGGTGCGCCCCAGGCGCAGGACGCCTCGCGCCCGGACGAAGACGACGTCTTCGGGGGTGAGGAGGCTCCGGCGAAGGAGACCCCGGCGCGCGCTGACGAGGAGGATGTCTTCGGCGGAGGGGAGGCTCCCACGAAGGAGGCCGTCCCTGCGTCCACCAGTGCGGCGGCCGCGGACCGTGACGCCGCGGACCTCGAGGGCCCCGCGACGGTGAGCGCGTTCGACCGCGGGGACGAGGTGGATGACCCGCTGCGCATCGGCGGGCAGCTGTACTTCCGGTCGCAGGCATCCTGGAGCAAGGGTCAGAAGGGGCGGGACGTCCCCATCACCCTGCCCACGCTGGTGGACGCGTACCTGGACGCGAAGCCGAGCGACCGCATCCGCGGCTTCGTGTCCGGACGCCTCGTCTTCGACGCCTCGCAGGCCCTCGGCTCCGCGCAGGACACCGCCGACGCGGGCTCGGGCACCGACACCACGGGCATGGGGCTCTTCGGGCAGGCGCGGGGCAACCCGTCCGTGGTGCTCGACCAGGCGTGGCTGCGCTTCGACGTGGATCGCAAGCTGTTCCTCACGGTGGGCAAGCAGCACGTGCGCTGGGGCGTGTCGCGCTTCTTCGTGCCGACCGACTTCCTGTCCCCGCAGGCGAGGGATCCCCTGGCCGTGTTCGATGCGCGCCTCGGCGCATCCATGGCCAAGGTGCACATCCCGGTGGAGTCGCTCGGCTGGAACTTCTACGCCATCGGGCTCCTGGACAACGCGGGTCCCGCGAACGCGCTGGGCAAGCTGGGCGGTGCGCTCCGTGCCGAGATGCTGCTCGGACCCGCGGAGGTGAGCCTGGGGGCCGTGTTCGTCAAGGACCGCAAGGCGCGGTACGGCCTCAGCGTCTCGTCGCCGCTCGGACCGGTGGACGTGTACGGTGAGGTGGCGGTGCGCGAGGGGACGGACGCGCCGGTGTACCAGCCGGTGCCGGGCTTCAGCATCGAAGGTCTCAGGGAGGATCTGCTCGAGGTTCCGCTGACGTTCTCCAGGACGATTCAGGAGGTGGACACGAGTCGGTGGAATGCCAACGCCTCGGGTGGACTGACCTACACGTTGGCGTACGCGGACAACGAGAGCATCACCTTCGGCGCGGAGTACGCCTTCAACCAGTTCGGCGTCGACGACTTCCGCCTCTACCCCATCCTGCAGGCGGTCGGGATTCAGACGAAGCAGGTCCTGTTCCAGCCTTTCAACGTGGGCCGTCACTACGGGGCGGTGTACGCGATGCTGATGGACCCGGGGCCCCTGCAGCGGACGACGTTCACGGTCTCGAGTCTGGCCAACCTCTCCGACCGATCCGCGGTCGCCCGACTGGACGTCATCTACCGCGCCCTTCAGTACCTGCAGGTGGAGGGCTTCGCGTCGGTGAACTACGGCCGCGCCGGGGGCGAGTTCCGCTACGGGGGCGATCTGGTTCTCCCGATCAGGAATGCGCAGAACGAGGTGGTGCAGACCCCCGTCTATCCGCCCGTTCCTCAGGCCAGCTTCGGCCTGGGCCTGCGCGTCAGCATCTGACGCCATGGCGCTGCGCCGTCTGCTCGCGTTCCTCGCCGTCGTGCTCGCTGTGACGGCGGCGATCCATGGCTACTTGTGGCTGCGGCTCGTCGACCAGGCCGCGCTGCCGGCGCCGTGGCACGGGGCCGCGACCGCGGCGCTCGTGACGCTCGCCCTGGTCATGCCCCTGGGGATGATGCTGTCGCGGGTGCTTCCGCGCGCCGTCGTCCTGCCCGTCCAGATCCTGTCCTACGTCTGGATGGGGATGATGTTCTTCCTCGTGATGCTCCTGCTGCCCACGGATGTCCTGCGTGGAGCGGCGTGGGTCGTGGAGCGCCTCACGCTGGTGGGGGAGCCCTCCTCGGACCGCCGCTTGGCGGTAGCGCGCGTGCTGGCGGGGACCGTGGGCGTGGGCGCGCTGGGTCTGACGCTTGC
>JAKEEX010000641.1 GCA_022616315.1 Myxococcaceae bacterium | reverse complement strand
CTGCACCGGGTGTGACGGGGGCACCTGAGCGGGAGCTGCAGCGCGCGGCCCTCCGCAGCAGTCGTGGTGGCTGGCCTCCCCCTGCCGGCTCCCCGCGAGGCGGGGTCTGTCCCACGGACGGAACAATTCTTCCCGGCTGGCCCAGCTAATCAAGGCCACCGTGGGCCGCTACCTTGGGCGCCGTATGACCCACCGTCGCCGCTGGACCCGACGCCAGGTGCTCGTCGCCGCAGGCGTCGCGGTTCCCGGAGCCGCGCTCCTGGCCCGGGGGACTTCCAACCTTTCGACTGACGCCCCTGCATCGAGCGGGGTCGACCAGGAGAGACACACCATGATGACCATCCGACGTGCCCATGAGCGCGGCCATGCCGACCACGGCTGGCTGAACAGCTTCCACACCTTCTCCTTCGGCGACTACCACGACCCCGCCAACATGGGGTTCCGGAGCCTGCGCGTCATCAACGAGGACCGCGTGCAGCCGGGCATGGGCTTCGGCACCCACCCGCACCGGGACATGGAGATTCTCTCCTACGTCCTGGACGGCGCCCTGCAACACCGCGACAGCATGGGCACCGGCTCGGTCATCCGGCCCGGCGATGTGCAGCGCATGTCCGCCGGCACCGGCGTGCTGCACAGCGAGTTCAATGCCTCGGACAAGGCGCTCGTCCACTTCCTCCAGATCTGGATTCTCCCCGACCGCAGGGGCCATGCGCCGGGCTACGAGCAGAGGGCCTTCCCGCGCGAGGAGCGGCAGGGGCGGCTGCGGTTGGTGGCCTCGCCGGACGGGCGTGAGGGCTCCGTGTCGGTGCACCAGGACATGCGCCTGTACGCCGGGCTTCTGGCTGAAGGAGAGTCCACCCGCCACACGCTGTCCCCCGGGCGCCACGCGTGGGTGCAGGTGGCGCGCGGAAGCGTGGAGGTGAACGGCCAGCGGCTCGGCGCCGGGGATGGCGCGGCGCTCAGCGCGGAGGGCGAAGTGACGCTCACCGGCCGCGACAGCAGCGAGGTGCTACTGTTCGACCTCGCCTGAGCGGAAGGGCAAGGCGCTCGCTCGCTTCAGCGTGTGCCGCCGCTGGCTGTGAGGAACTCCAGCAGCGCGGCGGTGGTCGCCTCGGGTTGCTCCTCGAGGATCCAGTGGCCAGCGTCCTTCAGCACCACCACCTTCACGTCGGTGGCGACCTGCTTCATCTGCTGGCCGAGCACCACGCCCAGCGACTTCTCGCCGCCCATCGAGAGGACCGGCATCGTCAGCCGCGTCCGCGCGAGCACCGCGAAGTCCCTGGCGGTGTCGGGGAACGACACGAAGTACGCCCAGCCGGCTCGCATCCGCCCTGGCCTGGCATAGGCCTCGGTGTACACCTTGCGGTCCGCCTCCGGGATCGAGCGCTTGGGGTTGGCGGCGAAGTCGTTCCAGTAGTGCTCGAAGTAGGTCCGCTCGCGCCCGTCGACCAGCTTCGCAGGCGTGTCGCCGTGGAAGCGAAAGTGCCACGCACCGGGGTCGTCGTAGACCTGCTCCCAGCCACTGACGCCTGGCAGGAACGCATCCATCACGACCAGGCGCTCGACCTCCTTCGGGTACATGGCCGCGTAGGCGTACGCGACCATGAGCCCGATATCGTGGCCGACCACCTTCACCCTCTTGATGCCGAGCGTACCGAGCAGGGCGTGGATGCGGGTCGCTGCCGACTTCATGTCGACCTTGCCCTCGGGGATCGCCGAGTCACCGATGCCGGGCAGATCGGGCGCGATCACGCGGAAGCGCTTGGCCAGCACCGGCAGAATGGGGTTCCACATCCGCGACGTCTCGGCGTAGCCGTGGAGGAGCAGCACCGCGTCGCCGCGGCCCATCGTGTTGTAGTGCAGCTCGAGTCCGTCGACCTTCGCGGTGCGCGACTCCGCGCCCTGGGGCAGCGGGTCCGCGGCAACCGGCGCCGCAGCCAGTGCGGCGAAGAACGCGAGTACACCGGCGGCGAGGCACGAGGACCGCTTCCACACACCGTGCATTCGACCCTCCTGTCGACGATCAGAGGACGACCCCACCGTAGCAGCGGCGCGCGGGAGCGCCGCTACGAAGGCTCCACGCCGGTTGAGCATGAGACGGACAGAGGCCCTGTTGGCCTGCTCGAGCTCTCGACCCGCAACCGCGGCGACCCAGCGTAGCCATCGAAACCTACGTCCACGAAGACGGCGCGCGCGCACTCGGAACCTCCGTGCGCGCCGCCGGGCCACTGTGGTGTTTCGTAGCGGGACGTTACGTTTGGTAACGCGCGCCTCGGCCAGACGGACTGAGCCGCTGCTCCACCTCCAGCACCTCCGCCGCACTCAACTCCCACGCCGAAGCATGAGCATTCGCACGTCCCTGCTCCGCAGACGTGGCCCCCGCGATGACCGACGCCACCGCCGGCCGCGCCAGCAACCACGCGAACGCGAGCTCCAGAATCGTGTGCCCGCGTCGCTCCGCAAACGCAATCAGCTCCTCCACCAGCGAGAGGTTCTGCTCCGAAAGGAGGGCCCCGAAGCGCTGCTGGTTCTCCGAGATGCGAGTGCCAGCGGGGAGCGCCCGACCCTTGCGGTACTTGCCGGTCAGCAGTCCGCTCGCCAGCGGGAAGTAGGGGAGGAAGGCCAACCCTTGCCGCTCGCACTCGCCCAGCACCTCGCGCTCCGGCTCGCGGTGGAGGAGGCTGTACTCGTTCTGCACACTCACGAAGCCCTTGTCTCCCGGGCGCACGGCGGCCCGGGCCTCGCGTAGCTGCGCTGCCGAGAAGTTCGAGCATCCGATCTCGCGGACCTTCCCCGCGCGCACCATCTCGTTCAGCGCGCCGAGCGTGTCCGCGATGGGGACCGTGAGGTCCGGGGTGTGCAGCTGGTACAGGTCGATGACGTCGGTACCGAGCCGCCGCAGGCTGTCCTCCGCGGCGCGGCGGATGTACTCCGGCCTGGCGCCGTGGCGGTGCTCGTCCAACTTCATGCCGAACTTCGTCGCGATGACGGCGTCATTGCGCCGGGCCCCGAGCGCGCGCCCGAGGTACTCCTCGCTCCTCGTGCCGCCGTAGATGTCCGCGGTGTCGAAGAAGGTGACGCCCGCATCCAGGGCAGCGTGGACGACCTGGGCGGTGCGCTCCGCATCGAGCCGCGTGCCGAAGTTGTTGCAGCCGAGCCCCACGACGGAGACCTCGAGAGAGCCAATCTTTCGTGTCCGCATGCCGCTGCTGTAGGAACTGCGCGCACCGGCGTCAACGGGTTCGGCACGTCCGCCGGGGGGGATGCTCGCCATCCAGCAGCGCCTCCTGCTGGAGCACCGAATGGCCCGACGGCCCTGGTATCGTTCCGCCAGCCCCGGGGCCGCGTGTCCCTGATGCTGCACCCGACAGGCTCACAATCACGGGAGACGTCCATGAGAAGCGCGCGACGGGTGGTACTTCCCTTGCTCGCCTGCGGCCTCGTCCTCACCATCGCGGGCTGCGCCTCGACCCCGAAGCCGCCGCCCCTGGTACAACTCCAAGGGCGTGATGGTCGCCGCGGACGTGGCGGAGCTGCACGCCCGGGAGGGCGACCCGGACGTCTTCCTCGACGAGAAGGGGGAGCGGGTGCCGGGACAGTGGCCGGACTCCCCGAGGCCGAACGTGCACGACATCCTCACCGGCACCCAGCGCGACGGCACCCTCATGGTCGGCAAGACGTGCGCGGACTGGACGTCCGAGGACCCGAGCCACACCGCCTGGGTGGGACACTCCGACGGGCTGGGCCCCAGCGGGAGCGCGGAGGCGCGCTACCGGCCGTGGAACTCGGTGCACGAGAGCGGCGGCTGTCACGACACCGCACCACGCGGGGGCGGCGGGCGCATCTACTGCTTCGCGGCAGACTGAGCGGGCGGGTCCGCTCGTCACGAGTCATGTCTGTCCCGAGCCTGGCCGAGCGTCCCCGACCGGCAGGGCCCGTCGCTCGGATGCCAGTTCGCGTCTCTCGAACAGCCATGCCGCGAGCGGCGAGGCGACAGGGGCGGAGGTTCCGGTTGCCGGGTCGTACCGCTCGGCATCCTGGAGCAGCGCTGCATGAGCCAACCCTGCAGAGGCGGTGGTGCTCCTCGAACGCTCGCACTCCCGGCCGGTGCGCACGCAGCTCGCCTCCTTGCAGACCTGACCTGGGGCGCGAGTGGCCGCCAGGCTGGACGGCAGGTGACGCGCACCGCCCTCTCCCCCATCTGAGGAGGGTGAGCCCCGGGCGGCCGCGAGGGGAGGGGCCTCTTCCGGCGCGCGGG
>JAKEEX010000081.1 GCA_022616315.1 Myxococcaceae bacterium | reverse complement strand
GTTCCCTGCTACAAGTACGCGCATTACTTGAGGGAGTGCGTCGAGAGCATCCTGACGCAGCCGGGAGTCGACCTGCGCGTCCTCATCATCGACGACGCGTCACCGGACGACACGCCCCAGGTGGCTGCGCGGCTGGTCGCAGAGGACCCGCGCGTCGAGTACCGACGTCACACCATCAACCGGGGCCACATTGCCACCTTCAACGAAGGGCTGGAGTGGGTCTCCGAGAGCGACTACGCCGTGCTCCTGTCGGCAGATGACCTGCTCACGCCCGGCGCGCTCCAGCGTGCAGCAAGGCTCATGGACCGCGAGCCGGAGGTCGGCTTCGTCTACGGAGGCGTCGTCGCTTTCGAGGCAGATCAGCCACGGCCGCAGCCCCGGACGCCGGCTGGGGAGTGCGCGTACCGGATCTACTCCGGGATGGACTGGGTGAGGGCGGCGTGCAGCAAGGGGGGGACCGGCCTCACGTCTCCGGAGGTCGTGGTGAGGACCGCCCTGCAGCGCAGGCTGGGTGGATTCCGCACCACGCTCTCCCACGCCGGGGACCAGGAGATGTGGATGCGCTTCGCCATCCACGCTCCCGTCGGGGAGGTGCTGGACGCGGACCAGGCCTTCTACCGGCTCCACGCGTCCAACATGCACCGACAGCAGTACGGCTTCGTCGAGCAGTTGCGGCAGATGAAGGGCGCCTTCGACACGGTGTTCCAGGAGCAAGGGGACCGCATCCCGCAGCGGGAGGAGCCGGAATACCTGTTGCACCGTGCCCTGGCCCTCCAGGCGCTCTGGCACCTCTGCTACCTATACGACTGGGGCGGAGCATCACCCGCGCATGCCGAGGAGCTGGAGCGCTTCATCGGCACGCTGCACCGGCCGAGCTACGCCGACGCGGAGTTCATGCGCGTCTACGTGAGGTATTGCATCAAGAAGCTCCTGGGGCCGCGGCTGTGCGCATCCCTCTGGGCCTGGCGGAGATCGCTGCGCTCCTAGGCTCCGCGTGCGCTGCCGGTGGGGCGTCGCGCCTGACCTCAGCGGAGGGCGGGGAGGTCCCGCAGCTTGCGGAGAACGGCGCGCGTGCGCGCCACTGCCTGGCGCAGGGTTCCGACGCGCCACCACCAGACGAGACAGACGGGCAGGGCCAAGAGGCGCGCTCCTGGCCAGCACCGGATGGCCACGACGAAGGCAGCGGCGCCCAGCGTCAACCCGAGCATCCTCCAGAGCGGACCCGGTCCACTGCGCACCCCACACGCCGACCGGAGCAACCTGAAGACGACCAGGAGGAAGGCGACGTATGCGAATGCGTACGCGAACCCGACCCCTTCCAGTCCCCAGAGGGGGATGCACACGAGCGCGCCGCCCCCGAAGGCGACCAGGTAGAAGAGCTCGGCGACGAGGAACGCCCGGACCTTTCCGCGGTAAAGGAGCGGGCCGCCAAGGACCCACGAGAGCGCCTTGGGAAGGTCCCCGACGAGCTGCCACGCGAGCAGTCCTGCCGCGGGGGAGAACTGCCCGCTGTAGAGGAACTCGATGACGAGGTCGACCAGTGCGATGGCTGCGAGCGCGACGGGGGGGGCACTGCGGAGCACGAACCTGCCCGCGTCATCGACCTCGCGGGTCAGGTCCTCAGGCGTGGTCGCGGCGGCATAACGGGGGAAGGCGAAGGTGGCGAGCCCTC
>JAKEEX010000640.1 GCA_022616315.1 Myxococcaceae bacterium | reverse complement strand
GGCGGCGCACCGCGCTCTTCTGCCACCTCCCGCTGTCACGCCACCACTGGCTCGACCGTCTGGTGGCGCTCAGGCCCCCGGCGCAGGTGCTCGCCAACAGCGCGTTCAGCGCGGTCTCGGTCTCCGAGCTGCTGCCCGGGAAGAACGTCGCGGTGGTGGGCTGTCCCGTCGAGGAGCGCGAGCCCCCGCATGCCGGCCTGCGCGCCCGCGTCCGGACCGAGCTGGGCGTGCCCGAGGACCGCTGCGTCATCATCCAGGTCAGCCGCATGGAGGCGGGCAAGGGCCACCTTCTGCTCCTCGAGTCGCTCGCGCGGCTGGACGCGGCGGATGCGCCGTGGGAGTGCTGGGTGGTCGGGGGTGCGCAGCGCACGGAGGAGCGCAGCTACGAGGCGCGCGTGCGGCGGGAGGCCGAGTTCCTGGGGTTGAACCACCGGGTGCGCTTCCTGGGAGAGCGTCGCGACGTGCCGAGGCTGCTCGCCGCAGCGGACATCTTCTGCCAGGCCAACACCGGGCCGGAGGCGTTCGGCATCGTCTTCGGCGAGGCGATGCTCGCACGGTTGCCGGTGTTGACCACCGACATGGGCGGCGCGCGGGAGGTGGTGAGCCCTGACACCGGCGCGCGGGTGGCGCCCCGGCCCGAGGCGTTGGCGGCCGTGCTTCACGAGTGGATGAGGGATGCGGCGCTGAGGGCCCAGCTCGGTGAGGCCGGCCGGCACCGTGCCCTCACACTCTACTCTCCCCTTTCTGTTCTCGACGCGCTCGAGCGGGCGCTCCGGCCTTGATCAGCGCGAGGGAGACGCGCAGCACTCACCCCGTCCCGCGAACCACCGACGTCGACGCGACCTCTCTCAGCATGGACCAGAGCCCCGCAAGATGACGCTCGGGGGTGAAGCGGTGCGCGGCCCTCAGGGCCCCCTCCCGCAGGCTCTGGTGGTGTCCGGGCGAGCCGATGGCCCTCACCACCGCCTCCGCCAGCCCTCGAGCGGACGGCACCTCTCCCGGTGCAAGTTCCCCACTCTCTCCTGGGACGCACCACGCCCTCCCCCCGCCCAGGTCGAAGGCCACTGCCGGAAGGCCCACGCACGCGGCTTCGAGCCCCACGAGGCCGAGGGGCTCGGGCCACGTGCTGGGAACGGCCAGCAACTCCGCGCTGCGCATGAGCGCCTCCCGCTCGGCCGCGACCACCCAGCCGGTGGAGCGCACGGGG